>JACDDK010000212.1 GCA_013817025.1 Rubrobacter sp. | reverse complement strand
CGCTTGTTCGTGGAGGTTGACCAGTACGCTCACGTCTCGCCGCGCCATATCGGCGAAAGCCCGCTCCGTCCGCGGGTAGGCGCAGCCGAGCACCCCATCGTCCACCCACGCACCGCGATCCGTCAGGCGGAATAGGATCTTGAACGCCAACCACGCCCGTGTAAGTAAAAGCTGTACGGCACTCGGAGCGGACTTGTCCCGCGAGCGCTGTAGGAAACGCCTCAATGCACGCCGCGCCAGTAGATTAGTCTCCGGTGCCTTTCGGCTCGTCGCGGCCCAAAGCCCGGCGAGTCGCTTCGCGGGCCTGTTCCTCGTAGCCGGCGCTCCCGATCTGGTCGTGGGTGGAGGCCAGGATCAAGTCGCGGGCTTCGGTTGGCGAATCGGTGACGGCTAGTAGGTCCACGTCGTTCTCGGCGACCTTGCCCTCGGCGGCCATCGTGTCGCGCAGCCAGCCTATTAGGCCGGCCCAGTACGCAGAACCGAAGAGGACTATGGGGAAGTCCCGGACCTTACCGGTCTGTATGAGCGTGAGCGCCTCGAACAACTCGTCCATCGTACCGAAACCACCCGGAAATATTACGAACGCCCGAGAATATTTGACCAGCATCACCTTGCGGACGAAGAAGTACCGGAAGTTCACCTCGACGTCCACGTATGGATTGACGTGCTGCTCGAACGGCAGCTCGATGTTCAGGCCGACCGACGGTGCTCCGGCCTCCCGCGCACCACGGTTACCCGCCTCCATCGACCCCGGCCCACCACCCGTAATGACCGTGAAGCCCGCCTCGCCTAGCAGTCGGCCCATCTCGACCGAGGCGGCGTACATTGGGTCGGACTCCTTCACCCGCGCCGAGCCGAAGAGCGTCACCGCCGGTCCAAGCTCCGCAAGCTCCTCGAAACCCTCGACGAACTCGCCCATGATCCGCAAGACCCGCCACGTATCCGTCTCCGTGAAGGCCGCCCGATCCGCCCCGGACAGCAGCCGTTCGTCCTCCGTGCGCTTCCTGCGCCGCTTCCCATCCGCCATGCCCATACAATACTGCAATGTCGCCCCGGCGAGAAGAGACCACCCGACGCGCTAAACTCTCCAGCACGAACCAGACAGAGAGGAACCCATGACCGACGCCACCACCCCCGCAGCGCCCCTGATCCCACGCGAAGTCCTCTTCGGCAACCCCGAGAAAACGAGCCCCCGCCTCTCCCCCGACGGAAAACGCCTCGCCTACCTCGCCCCGAAGGACGGTGTCCTGAACATCTGGGTGGGCGCCGTCGGTGGCGACGACTTCGAGCCCGTGACCGACGATAGAAAGCGCGGCATCCGGCTGTTTTTCTGGGCCGAGGACGACCGGCACATCGTCTACCTGCAAGACGCGGGCGGCGACGAAAACTGGCGCATCCACGCCGTCGACCCGTTCACGGACCAGGACCGCGACCTCACGCCCTTCGACGACGTGCAGGCTCAAATTCTAGACAAAAGCCAACACTTCCCGGATACGCTGCTGGTCGCGCTCAACAAGGAAAGCCCCGAACTGCACGACGTCTACCGCCTGACCCTCTCGACGGGCGACCTGGAGTTGATCGCCAAGAATCCCGGTAACGTCGTCGGCTGGGTCCCGGACGCGAATTTCGACATACGAGCCGCAATGGCCGCCACCCCCGACGGCGGCTTCGACCTGCTCGTGCGCAAGGACGACGACGCGGATTGGAGCAAGTTGCTCGGCTGGGACAAGGAAGACGCCCTCTCCAGCGCTCCGCTGAGCTTTACCAAGAGCGGCGACGAGATGTACCTGCTCGACTCCCGAGGAACGAACGCCGCTCGGCTCGTACTCCTGAACCTGGCAAGTGGCGACATGGCGCCGTTGGTCGAGGACCCGCGCTACGACGTTGGACAGGTCTTGATCCACCCGGACACCCACGAGGCGCAAGCTGCCGCCATCGAACGCGCCCGTACCGAGTGGACCGTTCTGGACGACACCATCCGCGAGGACTTCGATCACATAAACACCCTGAACCGAGGAGACTTCGCCGTCGCCAGCCGCGACCGGGCCGACGACAACTGGCTCGTCGCCTTCACCACCGACGATGGCGGCGCATCATACTACGCCTACGACCGCAAAGGAAAAACCAGCGAACACCTCTTCGACGCCCGCCCGGACCTCGCCGGTTACACCCTCGCCCGCATGGAGCCGGTAACCTTCGCCGCCCGCGACGGCCTCACGGTCGAGGGCTACCTCACGCTGCCGCCGGGCGTCGAGCCCGAGAACCCGCCGCTGGTGCTCAACGTGCATGGCGGTCCGTGGGCGCGGGACGGCTGGGGCTACGACCCGGAGGCGCAGTGGTTTGCCAACCGGGGGTATGCCTGTCTTCAGGTCAACTACCGGGGCTCCACCGGATACGGCAAGGACTTCATCAACGCCGGGGATCGGGAATGG
>JACDDK010000211.1 GCA_013817025.1 Rubrobacter sp. | reverse complement strand
GTAGCCGTGGGGCAGCAGCATTACGAGGCCGCTGCTCTCGCCCCACTTCGCCTGTCCCGAGACTATGAACTGGTCGATCATGGGTTGGCCCACGTTGGCGAAGTCCCCGTACTGCGCCTCCCAGAGAACCAGGGCGTCGTCGGCGTTCATGGTGTAGCCGTACTCGAAGCCGAGCACCGCTATCTCCGAGAGCGGGCTGTTGTGCACCGCGAACGACGCCTTCGCCTGCGGGATGTTCTGCATCGGGACATAGTCCTCGCCGGTCTTCGCGTCGTGCAGCACGAGGTGGCGCTGCGAGAACGTGCCGCGCTCGGAGTCCTGGCCGGTCAGCCGGATGGGCGTTCCGTCTTCGAGGATCGAGGCGAACGCAAGCGCCTCGGCGTGCGCCCAGTCGATCCGCTCGTCGCCGCTCTCACCCAACACGCCCCGCGTCTTCTGGAACATCCGGTCGAGCTTGGCGTTCGGCGTGAAACCCTCGGGCCTTTCGAGGAGCGCCGCGTTTAGCTCCAAAAGCCTCTCGGCGGGGACGCTCGTGTCGGGGACTTCGGTAAGAGGGGTGTAGGGCTGATCGGTTTCGAGGTCGTCATCGGCGATCTCGTCCTTCGGCTTCTTGCGGACCTCCTCCATGCGGGCCTGTATCTCCTCGACGAAGCCCTCGGCCTCCTCGGCGGTGACCACGCCGCGCTCTTCGAGTTCCTTCGCCCAGAGTTCGCGCACCGTCGGATGGTCGCGGATGATCTCGTACATCAACGGCTGCGTGTAGGCTGGCTCGTCGCCCTCGTTATGCCCGAACCGCCGATACCCGATCAAGTCGATCATAAAGTCCTTGTGGAACTTGCTCCGGTAAGCCCACGCCATCCGCGTAGCCGCCAGACAAGCCTCCGGGTCGTCCGCGTTGACGTGAACGACCGGCATCTCGAACCCCTTGGCGAGATCACTGGCGTAGGTCGTCGAACGCGCGTCCCGCCGCTCGGTCGTAAACCCGAGCTGGTTGTTGGTGATGATGTGGATGGTCCCACCCGTTCGGTATCCCGGAAGCCGGCTCAGGTTCAAGGTCTCCGCCGAAACCCCCTCGCCCGGAAACGCCGTGTCGCCGTGAAGGATGACCGGCAGCGAAGTCGCCTCGTCCCTGACGGGTGGCCCGGCGGCGTCGCGCCTCTCCTGGGCCGCCCGCGCCATCCCCTCGACCACGGGGTTTACGTGCTCCAGGTGGCTCGGGTTGGGCGCGAGGTTGATGAGCACCCGCTCGTCGGCCTCCTCCTCCGCCAAGTGGAAGCCCTGAATCCCCAGGTGATACTTCACGTCCCCGACCCAGGCATCCCCCGGACGGCTCGCCGCCGAAGAGGACTCGCCCTTGTCCGGCTGCTGAAACTCCCCGAAGATTTTGGAATAGGACTTGTCCAGCACGTGGGCCAGCACGTTCAGGCGGCCACGATGGGCCATACCCAAGACCATCTCCGGCGTACCGGCGTCCGCCGCCTTGCGCGCCAACTCGTTGAGCATCGGCACGACGAGGTCGTTGCCCTCCACCGAGAACCGTTTCTGCCCGAGAAAGGACTTGTGCAAGAACTTCTCGAACGTCTCCACCCGCGTGAGGCGCTTGAGGATACGCTTCGCCTCGTCGGGCGGCAGGGCCCCGGCGAAGCGTTCGGACTCGACGGCGTCGCGCAGCCAGAAGCGTTCCTCGGCTTCGTGAACGTGTCCGAAGTCGTAGCCGGTGGTCTTGCAGTAAACGCGCCGCAACTCGGCGACCGACTCTTTTGCGTTCGCGGTACGCTCGGCGATGGGGCCGCCGACGATGAGGGCGGGGAGCGTTTCGAGGTCTTCGTCCGTAATCCTATAAAAGGTCGGGTCGAGCGTCGGGTCGCCGGGTGGTTCGCTGCCCAGCGGGTCCAGATGCGCGGCCCGGTGTCCGAAGTCCCGGATGTGCCGGACATGCTTGGACGCACCGACCGCCTTCTCCACGTCGAGCTCGACACTCTCGGGAGCGACGTAGCCGTTGGCGCTCGCTACACCGTTTGGCGAGCCGTTCGGTGGCGGACTCCAAGTCTCGAAGAAGTCGCGGGCTTCCTCGTCCACGGAAGACGGGTCTTCCTTAAATCGTTCGTAGAGCTCCAGGACATAGCCCAGGTTTGGTCCCTGGAATTGGCCTTCGGTAGTTCTGTCCAACCGGATCACACCCTTACGTTACGGTCTTTTTGCTTCGCGGAGTACACCGGGTCGAGTACCTTGCACAAAGTACTCGCCCCGGCCGCATTGTCCGAAAATATTTCGACATTTCCTATTCCCCAATGATACTCCACATCGACACGGGTAGCTTACCCGAACGCCGCTATTCCAAGCCCCGCTCTAGCCGCGCTCCCCCAGCCCGACCGCCGCCAGCCTCAAGTCTTCGGCCATCCCCGAGTGACCGAACTTCTCGGCCTGCCCGACCCCGGC
>JACDDK010000210.1 GCA_013817025.1 Rubrobacter sp. | reverse complement strand
GGTTGATTTTCCGACGTTCGGCAGACCGACGATACCTACTCTCATGGGGAGAGTGTAACAAACTGTTGCAATTTACGGCGCGGGTGGCGGTCGGCGGCGCGGGAGCCGGACCATGCCCGAAGCACCGGCGACACCCGCTAGGATCAAGGCGAGCCCCAAAAGCGCCCGTGCGGTGACGTCTTCCCCGAGCAGCAAAGCTCCATACAACAGCGCCCACACCGGCACCAGGTAAGTAACGGTCGAAGTGCGGGCCGGGCCGACGTTGGCGATGAGCCGAAAGTACAGCAGCAACGAGAACCCCGTCCCAACCGCCCCGAGCCCGGCTAGAGAGCCGAGGACCGGCAAGGACGGTACCGCGTCCGGCAGGGCAAAGACGGCAACCGGCAGGACCAGGACGAGCCCGGCGATGTTCTGGCCGACGGCGGAGACGGCGACGGGGACGCCCTTCATCGTGCGGCGGGCGTAGAAGTTTCCGGTAGCGTAGCTTGCAGACCCGACGAGCACCGCGCCCGCTCCGGTGAGAGCCGTGCGACCACCGAGGCCGTCGAAGCCGCCGACGAGCACGCCGACACCGAGCGCGCCGAGCAGAATGCCGATGAGGCCAAGAGCGCCGAGGCGTTCGGCGGCGAGGGCGGGCAGGACGAAGGTGAGCAGGACGGTGAAGAGCGGGACGGTGGAGTTGAGTATGGCAGCGGTGCCGCTGGGAAGAAATTGCGTTCCCCAGGATATGGTGAAGTACGGCAGGGCGGCGTTTAGTGCGCCGAGGACCAGCATGGGCCGCCAGAGTTTCGCGGCGTCGGGGATGACGGCACCGGCCCCCGAGAGTCGTCCAAGGAACGGGAGCGCCACCAGGAGCGTCAGGACGGCGAACGCGAAGCGGGCGGCGACTACGAAAGTTGGGGAGACTTCGGCTACGGAGACCTTGATGAACAGGAAAGAGGAGCCCCACATCGCGCCGAGGATCATGAGCAGGATGAGATCCCGCGCCTTCAACCCCCCGTCTCCAACGTCTTATCCACGAGCCGGGATTATGCGCCCGCCGCCAGGACTTTGCACGCGGCGGGCGTTCGCTCACCGGCGCGGCTCGTCGAGTGCGTTAGAATCCAGGACAGGCGAAAAATCTAAAAGAAAGTGGAAGGACGGGCGTTTTGGATCGGCAGATGCAGATACAAATACTCACGGATCACTACCGGAAGCCCCGCCATCGCGGCACGATAGAAGACGCCGACGTGGCGATGCCGGGCGGCAACCCCGGCTGCGGCGACGTGATCACGGTGTACATAAAAGGTTCCGAAGACCACGAGCACTTGAAGGACGTCACCTACGAGGGCGAGGGCTGCACCATTAGCATGGCGGCGGCGTCCATGCTTCTGGAGGAAGTCCACGACGGCGACCTCACCATGGGCCAGATCATGGAGATGGACTACAACGAGATGATCGACAAGCTGGGAAAGCAGATCGTGGCTTCCCGCCCCCGCTGCGCCACCCTGGGCCTCGGCACCCTGAAAGCCGCCATTCGCAAATACCAACGCGACCGCCAACTAGACGCCGCCGGCATCAGCCGCCCGAGCGCCGACGAAGGCCTCGTCTTCGGAGAGAACGCCGCCGAGGCCGCGAAGAGCTAGAAGGCTTCAGACGCTCGGTCTGTCCTGGATCCCGCGTCAGGCCAGGATTTCGTCCACCGGCAAAGATAGCTCCTTGACGGACGGCGAGCTTACACGCTCTCCGGGGCCGAACGCCCGCGACGCACGGTAGCCCTCCAGCGAGGGGTCGGAGTGGACCTCGACTTGGCGTCCGGCGAGGTCCACGATCCAGACTTCCACTACCCCGGCGCGGGCGTAGCGGGGCAGCTTGACGTTCTTGTCGTAGGCTAGAGTGCTATCGGAGACTTCCACCAACAGCGCCACGTCGTCGGGTCCGGGCAACCTTTCCTGGGGTTGCCGCCGGAGAAGCACGAGGTCGGGTTGGGGCTCGCCATGTTCACTGATGGTGAGCGGGTTCTGCACGCCGACCACGTACCGGTCTTCTTGGGCGAAGCGGGCCAGCAACATATTTAGAGCGTTCACGCAGTTCGCGTGACGCCATCCAATGGGCGTCATCTCCACTATCTCCCCGTCTATAAGCTCCACCCGGTCGTCCTCGGACAACACGCCGGCTCGGCCCATCTCGTGGTACTCCTCGACCGTGAAGCGGTGCCGCTTAACCTCGGCGGGCAACATGCTCGAACGCTCCTCTCTTCGCGTTGGCCTTCGTAGCGTCCACTACAGGATAACGCACGCTACATACTATCCACGGATGGCATCGTTCCGCCTCTGCGGTGCCGCGGCGAGTTGGCGGCGCACCCGCTACTTCCTCGTCGTCCACGCTCCGGCGGCGGTTGCGGCGCCGACGAGGATCACCACTTGCAGCACGGCGGCAAAAGCGACGGCCAGCAGGATCAGCCGCCAGGTCTCGTCGG
>JACDDK010000209.1 GCA_013817025.1 Rubrobacter sp. | reverse complement strand
CGGCGGCGCTCAGGGATTCGTAGTCGGACAGGACTCGCAGGTTCACGGCGTCACCTCATAGCCATGCGGCGGTAGGCGTGTCGCCGACCCCGGATCGCCAGCGACGCCGCGAGCACGTTCAGCGGCTCGGCAATGCCGCAAACTCCCGCATCCCCAAGATGAAGCACGTCCGCCCCGCACCGTTTCGCCGCCAACGCTATCTCCCGGACGGTCTCCGCGTCCGACCCCTCCTGGGAGGTCCCGATGGTGGCTACGGCCAAAGCTCCAGCCTCGTGGGCGGCGTCCATCAACGCGGCCACAACACTTTCCCGGCTACCCGGCACCGTCCCCGGAGCGGGAATCAACAGCGCATCCGACGCTTCCGCGAGCCGCGACATCTCCTCGACGTCCGCTAGGCCGCGTCCTCCGCTACCGTGCATCTTGCCCGCGAATACGGAGGTGTTGGGTGCGTTCTCCCGCACCAACTCGACGGCGGCGAGGAGCCCGCGATCCGAGACTTCGGCGTCCGGGTTGGCGGTGACGACGATAAAGTCCGCGTCCGAGACGCGCTCCAGGTTCTCGCGGCTCGCGCGGCGGTGGGGTGGCACGTTTTCCGAAGGCTCGACGTTCACACCGACGGGGCGGCCGAGACGGGATTTCAGCGAAGACAGGTCGTCGCCATCGAACTTATTGAGCAGGATGAGATCCGCGCCGAAGGCGACCGAGATCTCAGCGTTGGTCACGCCGTCGACGAGCGGCGGCGAAGGCCAGAGGACCTCGCAGAGCACCGTGCGTCCCTCGGAGCGCCGGATGGCGTCGAGCAGCGCAGGTCCATCCATCTCGCGGAAGTCGGACGAGCCGCAGTCCAGAAGACGCTTCAAGTAGCGGCCTCGAAGAGAAAGTTTCCGGCGCGTGCCTCCCCCGTTCCGACGTTGCCGACGGGATGCTCCTCGGCATTCGTTATGACCACCGGGGTTACGGGGTCGTAGCCGGCATCCGTTATCCGGTCGAGGTCGAAGGAGACGATGGGTTGGCCCGCTTCGACTTGGTCGCCCTCGGTGGCGATCTTCTCGAAGGCCGCGCCGCGCATTTCGATGGTGTCGATACCTATGTGGACGATCATCTCGACACCCCCGTCGGTCTCAATACCGAAGGCGTGCCCGCCCTCGAAGAGCTTGACCAACCTCCCGGTGACCGGGGCCACGACCTCGCCGCTCTCGGACGGCACGATGGCCGCGCCCTCGCCAGCCATCCCGCTCGCGAAGACCTCGTCGGAGACCTCCGAGAGCGGGACTATCCGGCCGGAGATCGGAGCCAGTATCTCCATCAGCCATCTCCCTTCAGCAAGCGGTTTATCCGCTCGGCGATGCGGTCGGACTGCGTACCCATCACCACCTGGGCGACCTTGCCGCGCTTTATGACGCCCGCCGCGCCCAGTTGCTTGAGCCGCGCCTCGTCGATGATGCCGGGGTCTTCGATGAAGAGCCGCAGCCGCGTGATGCAGCCTTCCACGCTCTCGACGTTGCTCCGGCCACCCAACGCCTCTAGCACGTCCTCGGCCAATACGTCGTCCCGGTCGCGCTCGGCGGTGACCGTGGCTGTTGGAGCAGGCTGGCGGTCGGTAGCGGTTGATTCGCGCGAGCCACGTTGGCTCTCCGGGAGGATCCAATCGGATTCCAGGCCCGTCGAGGATTCCCCGCGTCCTGGTGTGGCGAGGTTGAAGCGTTTTATAAAGAAGCTGAAGACGAAATAGTAGATCACGGCGTAGGCCAGCCCTACGAGCAGCAGAAGCCCCGCCCCCGTGGTGTTGTCCTTGCTGAAGTTCAACAGGTAGTCGATGAACCCGGCGGAGAACCCGAACCCGATCTTTATACCCAGCAACGTGCAGATGGCGAGCGCCGTGCCGGTGAGGACGGCGTGTACCAGAAACAGTAGAGGCGCGACGAACAGGAACGCGAACTCGATGGGCTCGGTGATCCCGGTAAGGAACGAGGCGAAGGCCGCCGAGAGCAAGATGCCCGAGGCGACCTTCGGGAACTGGGCGTGACGGATCATGGCGAGGCACGCCGCCGGTAGACCGAACATCATTATCGGGAAGAACCCCGAGAGGAAGTACCCGGCGTTCGGGTCGCCGGCGAAGTAGCGCGTGATCTCCCCGTTCACCGGCCCGTCCGGCCCCTCGAAGGAGCCGAGCTGGAACCACACGTAGGTATTCAAGACGTGATGCAGGCCGATGGGGATCAAAAGCCGGTTCAGAAAGCCGTAGATCCCGGTGCCGACCGCCCCGAGCCCGACGATACTCTCGCCTACGGCGTTGATACCGTCCTGCACCGGCGGCCAGATCAAACCGAAGAACGCCCCCAAAGCCAACGCCGCGAGCGCCGTCACGATCGGCACGAACCTCTTTCCACCGAAGAACCCCAGGTAATCCGGCAGCCTAATATCCGAGAAGCGCCGGTACAGGCCCGCCGCCACGAGCCCGATGA
>JACDDK010000208.1 GCA_013817025.1 Rubrobacter sp. | reverse complement strand
CCCGCCGATATCCGCGGCTACGGCGAAGGTGTCGCCCGAGAGTAAGTCTCGCGCCCGCTCGAAGAGCCGCTCCGGCTCCAGTGAACGCCCAAAATCCACGCCCGAGGAGCGTTGAAGTTCCGCGGCCTGGCGCTGCACTTCGGAGACGAGGGCGGGAAGCTCCTCGAAAAGTTGCGAGATCTGATCGTCTATGATCGGAGCTATCGCGAGCCCAAGCAAGTACAGCGCGAGTCCCGTGCCGCTGAATACGATCAAGGTCGCCCAGCCCCGCCCTATCTCCCAGCGGCGCACGATGTATCCGACGGGGCCGGCGAAGATGATCGAGAAAAGTAGCGTCAGCAACAACACCAGCACGACCACCCGGATGCGATACACGAAGTACGCCCCGACCAGCAGCGCGAAAGCCAGCAGAACACCGACATAAACGGGCCGCGCGACTCCTATGTTCCCACCCTCGCCGTCTGACAAGTTGTCCTCCATGAAGATGGACCGTCCAATCGTCAGTCTACTATGTGACGTTGACGTGCTAATCTTGTGTTCCCGTACTCGAACGCGAAGAGGAACGTATTGGCGCGGAAGCACGACCCGCAAGAGACTAACGAGAAGCTGCTCTTTGGCGGCATGGCCCGCTGGGGCGGCCTTGACCTCTTCGGACCCAACTACATGAGCGCCGCGTATCGGAAGGACGGTGAGATTCGGGTCCACGTCGAACCCTCGAACATTCGCCACCCGGAGAACTCAACCGTCCAACGCCTGGCTGAGATCCCCGTCATCCGCTCGTTTTTCTTCTGGGCGCGTCTCCTGATGCAGGTCGTCGGCTCCGTGTGGACGCTCGTGTTCTTCGCCGCCTCGATGGCTGTTTTGTGGGTATTCGTTTCCCTCATGGAGATGGGTAGCGGCGCCGGCGCGACAGGTGGTTTGTTCGGCTTCTTCGCGGCGTTCCCCATCGTGCCGCTGCTCGTGTTGTTCTTCGCGGCGATGAAGTTCACGTCCATCGGGCGCTACCATGGCGCGGAACACAAGGCCGTCGTCGCCTATGAAAGCTATGACGAAGTTACTTTAGAGACCGCCCGGAAGAGCAGTCGCATACATCCGCGGTGCGGCACCAACATCCTCGCATACATAATCCTCGCCGCTCTGATCGACCCGTTTATCGACGCCTGGTGGTACGCCATCGCGCAGTTCATCCTGATCTCCGAGGCGTGGTTCGTCCTCGGTAAGACCCGCGCCTCCATCGCCGTCGGAAACTTCCTGCAACGATACTTCACCACCACCGAGCCCGGTCGCGCCGAGCTGGAAGTCGCCGTCGAGTCCATCAATGCCCTGATCCAGGCCGAAAAAGAGAAGAAAGTCGGCGAGTCACTAATCACCGTCCCGGCGCGGTTTTAGGTCTTCGATCACCACCCCGGAGAGCCCGCCGGTTTAGCGGTCACGCAGTGCCGGGTACGGGCGGTCGTGGACGCAGGCTACGCAAGGAGGCGGTCTTGGACATCGGCAAATTCAACCCAGGCGACGTGCGGAAGTACCTGGAGGGCATAAACTTCCCGGCTAGCAAAGACGAAGTGGCTTCCGGGGCCGAGAGCAACGGCGCTCCGCAAGGCTTGGTGGAGCAAATAAAAAACGCCGCCAAAGACAAGTTCCAGAACCAGCAAGAGGTCATCTCCCAACTCGGCCTCTAGCGCCAGCGAAACTCACCAAGAAATCCGCCGCGGGTCTCGGGCCTCCTACGCTCCGAGCCTCGCGGCGGCCTTTTTGTAGGTTTCGAGGTCGTCATCCGAGAACAGGATGAACCGTATCTCCTCCAAACCATCGTGCTCCTCGGCCCATTCGCGGGCGGCACTGAGCGCGATACCCGCCGCTTTCTCGATAGGATACCCGTATACGCCCGTGCTGATGGACGGAAACGCGACCGTCTTCGCTCCGTGTTCGGCGGCGAGCGCGAGGCTGTTGCGGTAGGCGGAGCGGAGCAGTTTGGGCTCGCCTTCGTTCCCGCCCCGCCACACCGGCCCGACGGTATGAACGACGTACTTGGCCGCTAGCCGCCCCGCGCCGGTAATAACGGCCTCGCCCGCCGGACAGCCGCCTTGCCGCGTCCGAATCTCTCGGCACTCGGCAAGAATCTCCGGCCCGCCCGCACGATGAATAGCTCCGTCCACGCCACCGCCGCCGAGCAAATCGCTGTTCGCCGCGTTCACGATGACGTCCACGCTTTCGCGGGTGATGTCTCCCCGCTTCGGCAGGATCTCTGTGGCCCCGATCTTCATCTCAAGCTGAAGCCCGAAACCTAGTTAGGTTGCTGCGTCGGGCGGATCAGGATCTCGTTCACGCTCACGTTCTCGGGTTGCGTGACGGCGTAGACGATGGAGTTGGCGATATCCTCGGACTTTAGGATGTCCAACGAGAGCAAGCCGCTCATGGCGTCTAGCGCGTCCTCGTCGGTGATGTGTTCCGTTAGCTCGGTCTTCACCGCTCCCGGCTCCACGATGGTGATGCGGATG
>JACDDK010000035.1 GCA_013817025.1 Rubrobacter sp. | reverse complement strand
AAAGGCGTGAACGAAGGCTAACCCGCCACCCGCGACCATCCCGGCGAGCAACCCCGCCCACGGGCTCCCGGACGCGGCGGCGGCCAGAAAAGCGGTCACGGCCCCGAGAAGCATCATTCCTTCGACACCGAGATTGAGTACGCCGGATCTTTCGGCTAGTATCTCCCCGACGGCGGCGAAGACGAGCGGGGTACCGGCGGAGACGGCGGCGGCGAGCGTGAGCACCCAAACGGCCTCGTTCACGGCTGCGCCTTCTCCGTCGTGGCGCTCCCGCTTTTCTGTTGGGTGGGTTCTAGTATTTCGGCGACGACGCTTTGGCGGGTTTTCAGGCGGTAGCGGATGAATAGCTCGCCGGCCAGGGCGCAGAGCAGGATCGCACCTTGCAACATAAACGAGACCTCGACTGGTACCCCGCCGCCGCCCGGTATGCTCTGGAGCGCCGTCCCCGCGTTCTGCAACCCGCCCAGGAGCACCGCCACGACCACCACGCCGAACGGACTCGACCGCGCCAGCGCCGCCACGATGATCCCCGTGTACCCGAAGTTCACCGCCAAACCCGCCGGGTCCAGAGCATGAGCGATACCGGCTACTTCACCCGCCCCCGCAAGCCCCGCCAGCGACCCCGAAATAAGCATGACGACCACGATGGTCCGCCGCACCGAAATACCCGCGTACAGCGCCGCCCCCGGCGAGTCCCCGACGACCCGCACATCGTATCCAAACCTCGTGCGCGAGAACAAGACGAACAGCAACACCGCCGCCAAAAGCGCCACCGCGAGTCCGAAATGCACTCTCGTAAGGCCAAGTACGGGGAGAAATGCTTCTTCCGGGAGAGGTTTACCCTGCGGGAAGTTGGTGGTGGCTGGATCCCGCCAGAACGACGCGGAACCGAAGATTAGGTAGCGCATCAGGTACAGGGCCACGAAGTTGAGGAGCAGCGTCGTGATGATTTCCGACGTCCCCAGCCACGCTTTGGCCAGCGCCGGCGGCAGCACCCACAAAGCCCCGCCAATGGCCCCGAAAAGGAATACGACGAGGATAGCCAGCGGTTTCGGAAGCTGCGGCGCCAGCGCCAGCGCCGCCCAGGAACCCAGGATTGCGCCGACGTACAATTGCCCCTCGGCTCCGATGTTGTAGAGCTGCATCCGAAACGCCACCGCCGCCGCCAACCCCGTAAGAATCAGCGGAATAGCCACCGCCAAAGTGTCCGTGATCCCATACCACGACAGAAACGCCGCTCGGAACATCTCCGGGTACACCAGAAGTGGCGACGCGCCCGTCAGAGAAAGGAAGACTGCCCCAAGCGCCAGCGCCGCCAATATGGACAGCACGGTCACCAGCAACCGATGCCCGGCGCGGGTCTTCTCCAGGCGGCGTTCGAGCCTAAGCTGCATCAGCCCGCGCCCGCCATAGCGAGCCCCAGATCCTCCACGTTCGCCGCTTCGCCGGAGGTCTCGTGGACGATGCGGCCTTCGTACAACACCAGGATGCGGTCGGAGAGCGAACGCACCTCGTCCAAATCCTCGGAGATCAAGAGCACCGCACACCCCGCCCGCCGCCGCTTGTCCAAAATTTCCCGCACAGCTTGCGTCGCTCCGACGTCCAGGCCGCGGGTGGGGGAGGCCACGATTATCACCTCGGGGCCGTCGGATAGCTCACGCGCCAAGAGCGCCTTCTGGGCGTTGCCGCCGGAGAGGTCGCGGGTCGCGGCGTGTGGACCGGGAGCGCGTATCTCGAACTGCCGTATCGCCTCGCGAGCGGTAGCCTCCATCTCCTTGCGCTTGAGAAAGAACGGTCGAGGCCGCGTGAGCAGCAGGTTCTCGGAGATGGAGAGCGACGGCGCGAGGCCCGTCCCCAGCCGGTCTTCGGGGACGTAGGCTAGCCCCGCCCGCCGCGTCGCCTTCGGACCCCTGCCGGTGGTCTCCAAACCCTTCACCAGTACGCGCCCGGATAAGGGCTTACGCATCCCGGCGGCGAGCTCGGCGAGGGTGCGTTGTCCGTTGCCGGAGACGCCCGCGACACCCACGACTTCGCCTGCGTGGACGGTGAGGCTCACGTCGGTGAGTGGCACGGCGTCGCCTTCGCCGGGGGCGCTCAGGTTTTCGATCTCCAGAAGCGGAGCGCCGGGTGCTTTTTCGGCTCGCTGGACGGAGAGGTCCACGTCGCGTCCCACCATTGCGCGGGCCAGGGAGCGGCGGTCGGAGTCGGCGGTCTCGGCGCGGGCCACGACGCGGCCGTCGCGCATGACGGTCACGCGGTCGGAGACGGCCAGGACTTCGGAGAGTTTGTGGCTGATGAAAATGACGGACTTGCCCTCGGCGGCCATCGCCCGGACGGTCTCGAAGAGGTTCTCGGATTCCTGCGGGGTCAGGACGGCGGTTGGTTCGTCCAAGATCAGGACGTCCGCCCCCCGGTAGAGCATCTTGACGATCTCGACTCGTTGCTGCTCCCCGACCGACAGATCCTCGACGCTCGCACGAGGATTGACTGGAAGCCCGTATTTCCTCCCCAACTCCGCGACGGTGTTTTCGGCGCGGCGCGTGGAGAGCAACATGGGCTGGCGCGGGTCGCCGAGGATCACGTTCTCGGCCACCGTGAACCGCTCGACGAGCCGGAAGTGCTGGTAGACCATGCCCACACCTCGCGCCAGGGCGTCGCGGGGGCTGCCGAAGTTCACGGGCTCGCCGCCCACGAGCACCTCGCCGTCGTCGGGGCGGTACAGGCCGGCCAGGATGGAGGCTAAAGTGCTTTTGCCCGCGCCGTTCTCGCCGAGGACGGCGTGGACTTCACCTCTTTGTACGGAGAGGTCGACGCCAGCGTTGGCGATTACACCGGGAAAAGCTTTCGAGACGCCCCGCGCCTCAACCGCGGGCCTCGCCTCGGGTGTACCGTTTTTCACGGGGTTTTAGGCTTCCGCGCTCTTGGGGATTTTGCCGGTGACGCCCTCGACCAGGTAATCCATCGAAAAGAGATCGTCCAAGGAAGCTTCCTTGCCTTCGGGGATTCGGACTTTGCCGTCCTGGTCCTTGACGGGACCGGCGAAGGCGTCGAACTTGCCGTCTATAGTGGCCTGTTTCTTCTCGTCGATGAGCTTCCTGGTCTCCTCGTCCACGGATTCGCCGAACGGCGCGAGCTTCACCATTCCGTCGGCCATCGTGCCGTAATATTGTCCGCTCTTCCAGGAGCCGTCGAGCACCTGCTGGGCGGTCTTGGTGTAGAACGGACCCCAGTTCCAGAGCGGGCCGGTGAGCCAGGCTTCGGGGGCGAAGCGTTCCATGTCGTCGTTGTGGCCGGCCCACTTGAGGCCTGCGTCCTGGGCGACTTTGCCGGCGGCGGGGCTGTCTTGCTGCATCCCGATCACATCGACGCCCGAGTCCGTAAGTCCTTGTGCGGCCTGCTTCTCCTTGTCCGGGTCGAACCACGTCGAAGTCCACACGACCTGCATGGTAGCGTCCGGGTTGACGGAGCGTGCGCCGAGCATCAGGGCGTTGAGCCCCCGGATGACCTCGGGGATGGGGAAGGGGGCGAGGTAGCCGAGCTTGCCGTTCTCCGCCGCCTTGCCCGCCGCTATACCCGCAAGGTACGCGGCCTGCTCGGCGGCCCCGGCGTAGGTGCCGAGGTTTTTGGCGGTCTTGAAGCCGGTGGCGTGCATGTAAACGGTGTCCGGGTACTTTTTGGCGGCGGCGAGCATCGGGTCCATGTACCCGAAGCTGGTACCGAAGATCAAGCCGTTACCCTTGCGCGCCAGATCCTCGAACGTCCGCTGCGCCGTCGCGCCCTCCGGCACGCTCTCCACGAACGTGGTCTCGACTTTGTCCCCGAGTTCTTTTTGCAGCATCTTGCGTCCCTCGTCGTGGCGGGTGGTCCATCCGGCGTCGCCCGTGGGACCGATGTACACGAACGCGACCTTGAGCTTGTCGTCCGAACCTCCACCGCCGCCGGACTCGGAGCCGCCACCACCGCCGCACGCGGCTAGCAGGCCACTCGCTCCGAGCGCGCCTATGGTCAGGCCCGCGCCTTTGATGAACTGCCGGCGGGTGGGGGTGTTCGTCATCTATCTATACCTCCTGTGGGATGGATAGCTCTTCGAGCCATTTTTGGAACGCTACGAGGGGCAGGTCCGCCGGGCGCACGTAGAGCATCATGCGTGAACTCAAGGGTGGAAGCAACCAGGGGCGCTGGCTCTCGACTATGGGGCGGTCCTGTTCGAGGATGGTGTCTTGCAGGCGTTCGTACTCCGGGTCGCGGGTCGGGTCGCGGTCGAAGGAGCGAGCCTGGCGGGAGAAGATCCGGGACTCATCGTGCGCGATGGGAGAGGCGACCTGCCAGATCACATAAACACCAGCCGCACTCTCCTTGACGAGCCGAATGCTCGTCGCCGTAACGTAATTGGTATACGTCACTTTCTCCAAAGCCCCCGCGCCACCGTTCGAACTAACCGTGTCGTTGGCGGGCTGGAGCATGTCGTAGGTCGTAACCAGATACTCGCCCTCCCGATAAACCTCGTGTTCCGGCGGCTCGGGGCTCGCCGGGTCGCCCAATATACCGGGATGCACCCACGGAAAATGCGTATCATCCAGAGCCGCCATCACGATGCGCGGCGCGCTCGCCCGCCACGGCCCGTAAGTCCGCAGCGGCCCCTTGTGGACCTCCGTATCCTCGAACTCCGGGAACGCCGGTATCTCGTGTTCCGGCTCCTCGTCCAGACAAACCCACACCAGCCCGTACCGCTCACGCGCCGTATACGACCGCACCCGCGCCTCCCGTGGAATGGGAGACCCCCGGCGAGCCGGTATATCCACGCATCGCCCGGACTTGTCGTAGCTCCACCCGTGATACGGACACCGCAGAGCGTCTCCGCCCACGACCTCGCCCAAAGACAGCGCCGCTCCGAGGTGCCGACACACGTCGTCGAAGACGGCGGGCTCGCCGTCCAGCCGCGCCACAACGAGCGCCCGGCCCAGGAGCTTTATCGGGACCGGGGCATTCTCCAACTCGTCCGAGGGGAGGATGGGGTGCCAGAACGGGCGCAGGCTAGAATAATATGCTTCGATCACCTCGTTCGGGTCGTGTAATTGCTGCAAAACGATTCTCCCTTACGAGTTCCGAACCCAATTTAACCGAGATGAAAGATACCAGGAAACCATACGCTTCGTCACGCGAATCCGCTTTATCCACAGGGCCATGTTTTGACGTTCGGTGTTTGTCCGGCGGGATAGGATGGACTCAAAGCGGACTCTAGTCGGCACGGAAGTGGCGGGCGGATACCTCCTGTAGGTTGCCACATTCCGGGCAGGTAAAGGCGCGGACGTTGCGGGAGCCGAAGGCCGGGACGATGGTCGTCTTGTTCCAGTCGTAGACGAAGCCGCACGCCTCGCACTTCTGGCGGAAGGTCACGACCGTGCCGCGCTCCCGCACGATCTCACCGCCCGTCATCTCTATAGACATACGACCCTCCAGAAGTGTTGCGGGTAGACGTCCCTATTCTAATCCAACCCGCCCGAGAACGGCGGAGCACAGCGGACTATCGGCATCCAGAAAGCCGTCGATAACATCGTAGTGGTTCTTGCCGGGGATGACTAGCCGGTCAGCGGCAAGACTTTTCGACCTCCAAGCCGTCAAGAAATCCTCGGACTGGCGTTGGATCTCCTCGGGTTCCTCCGAGCCGTAGGCGACCAGCAGTGGCGGGGCGGCGTCCGGGACGTGGAGTATGGGGCTGTTGCGACGGACTTGATCCCACGTAAGCTGAAGCTTCGGCTGCAACAAAGTGTAGGGAAGAGGCGCGAGGTCGAATATACCGCTCACGACCGACGCCCCCTTCACGATATCCGCCGGAAGCCCGTACAAATCCTCCCAGTCCGTAGAAAGCAACATCGCCACCAGATGCCCGCCCGCCGAGTGACCCGCGACGTGGATGCGATCCGGGTCGCCGCCGAAGCTCCGGGCGTTGCGATAGACCCACGCGACGGCGGCGCGCGTCTGACGCACGATCTCATCTATCGTAACGTCGGGGCACAGCGCGTAGTTCGTCACCACGGTAGCCACGCCCCGCGAGACCGGTCCCCGCGCCACGAACCCGAATTCCCGCCCCGTGCGCCGGCTCCAGTAGCCGCCGTGAACGTAGACGAACACCGGCGCGTCCGCTCCCGCCGGATATACGTCCACGTGCTCGGCCAGCGTCGGGCCGAAGGGCAAGCCGAGGCGGGAGCCGAACGCCGCACGCGCTTTCTCGCTCTCGCGCTCGTAGAAGGCCGAGTATACGTCCACGTCCGGCACCGACCGGCTGAGGTCGTATTGCGCGTCGAGTTCTTCCTGGGTTGCGAAGTTCCGGTACAGCATGGCGTTCACCTTCCGAAGATTTTACGTAGGATGGATTTCCGGCCCGAGCGCGCGGCGGGCGGTGGAGGCGCCTCACCGAGCCGGGGCAGACCGTGTTCGGCGCGGACGGCGTTGCGCCCGTGCAGGACGTGCGGGTTGGACTTCCAGTCCTCGCCGAGTTCGGCGGCTATCTGAACCTCGATCCTCTCCAGCGCCACCCCTTGCAGCCCGCCGACGATGGCCGCCTCGTACCGGATCCCGAACAAAGCGACATCCCGATCTACTCGTTCTCCACTGCCGCCCGAAATATCTCCACCTCCCAGCCTCGAATACGCGCCGATTCTCACACAGCCCAACCCCCGCCGCAACCAAAAGCCCCGCGCCCTTTCTGGCAAAATAAGCCCTGGTGATAACTCTGGAAGGGAGCAAGACTTGAACCCGCAAACGGGAAACACCCGATGAAACTAGCAACGGTACGGCGTGACGGACGGGAGATAGCCGCCGCGATACTACCCACCGGCACGCTACCGCTCGACGCCGTCCCCGGTGGATATCCGACGGACCTGGTCTCGCTGCTGCAAGGTGGGCGGATGGACGAGCTGGAGCGGGACATCGAGGGTTTGCGAGAACGAGCGGACGGCGTCATCCCTCCGGGAGAAGTCGAGTACGCGCCGCTGTACCGGAACCCGCCGAAACTCTGGGGCATCGGGCTGAACTACGCCGAGCACGCGGGCGACCTCTCCGTGGACGCCCCCGTGACCGAGCCCGCGAGCTTCATGCGGCCCGCCACGACCATCATCGGGCCGGGGGATGGTATCCAGCTTCCCGAGCAGTCCGAGCGCGTAACGGGCGAGGCGGAGCTTGGCGTCGTGATCGGACGTGAGGCGAGGAACGTCTCTGAAGAAGCGGCGCGGGATGTGGTGGCGGGTTTCGTGTGTGTGCTGGACATGACCGCCGAGGACATCCTGATGCGTAACCCCCGCTACCTCACCCGGTCCAAGAGCTTCGATACGTTCTTCAGCTTCGGGCCGCACCTCGTCACGCCGGACGAAGTCGATGATGTCGAGGAACTGGAGGTGGCGACGGTGTTGAACGGCGAGGTTCGGCGGGCGGATAGAGTGTCCGGCATGATCTTCTCTCCATGGAGCCTCGTCGCGTTCCACTCCCGCGTGATGACCCTGCTTCCGGGAGACGTGATCTCCACCGGCACCCCCGGCGCGGTCTCTCTTCAGGACGGAGACACCTTGGAGTGCCGCATAAGTGGTTTCGAGCCACTCGTAAACTCGGTAGTCAAACTAGAGGGGAGATAGTATGGATCTCGGTCTGAAAGACAAGTCCGCGCTCGTTCTGGCGTCGAGCAAGGGCCTCGGGCGCGCCATAGCCCACGAGCTCGCCGCCGAGGGCGCTCGCGTTATGATCTCCGGCCGCGACGAAGTGGCGCTCGCGGGAACTGCCGACGAGATCCGGAAAGAGACCGGCGCGGAAGTGCTCCATCACGTCGCGGACCTGACGAGATCCGGGGACATCGAGGCTCTAGTAGAGGCTGCGGCGGAACGTTTCGGTGGTATCGACGTGCTGGTGACCAACACCGGCGGTCCGCCCGCCGGCACTTTCGAGGACTTCGGGGACGCGGACTGGCAGAGTGCCTTCGAGTTGACGCTGCTCAGTATGATCCGGGCGGTGAGAGCCACGTTGCCTCACCTACGGACGAGCGGCGCGGGGCGCGTCGTGTGCGTGGCGTCCTCGTCCATAAAGCAGCCTATCGACAACCTCACCCTCTCCAACACCTTCCGCGCCGGCATAGCCGGGCTCTCTAAGAGCCTCTCCGCCGAACTCGCCCCCGACGGCATCCTCATAAACACGCTAGGCCCCGGCCGCATCGCTACCGACCGCTCCAGATCTTTCGACGCCGCGCACGCGGATCGCCTCGGCGTACCTGTCGATGAAGTCCGGGCCGGAGCTGAAGCTCGCATACCGCTCGGTCGTTACGGCATGCCCGATGAGTTCGCCAGAGTCGCCGTGTTTCTGGTCTCGCCCGCCAACAGCTATCTCACTGGTCAGGCTCTGCTGGTGGACGGCGGGATGGTTCGGGCGTTGTAGCGGGCGCTTCGCCGGAGGGGCATCCGTGCTGGAAGAGGTGTTCGCCGAGGAGGAACGCGTCGAGCTGAATCGGCAGGACGGCGTCACCGTACGTGTCGACGAGCGCGTCTAAGGTCTCGAGCTTGCGAGCCGTCGCGGCGACCTTGTCTTCCCGAATAACCGAGTAATTACAACTATATGGTTGCCCCCTAGTGCCGATCTGTCGAGCCGACCGGCAAAAGTTCTCCCCGAAGAACTCAAAGTAGACCTTGACCAGTACCAGTAGATTTGAGCATTCGCGATTCGCGCAGATCCCCTAGCTTTGAGCATCCCCCGCACTTACTGATGGTCGGTACCGCTGGCGGGCCAAAGGTAGGCGGCGGGCGTGAAGCCTTCGGGGGTCTCGTGCTCGTGGAGTTCCGCGTC
>JACDDK010000034.1 GCA_013817025.1 Rubrobacter sp. | reverse complement strand
CAAAATTCGCTGTAACCTAGAAGGAGGCGCTGTAATCGCCGTCCGGTTCAACGGTTCTCGTAACCGTGGAAGGTGTGAGGAGAAGCATTCGGTGTCCGGGCCTCGCTCGGTGCTCCGGCCTCCCTCGCTCGTTCGTTGTCCCCGTCCGGGAGCCGTCCGGTAAGCGGTCCACTCCCGGATATGGTCGAGGAGGCGCTGCGCGTCTCCGGCGAGGCACAGAAAAGAAGCGAGACCCTGCGGTTGCTCGGGGGCGTGGCGGTAAAGATACGGGCGAAAGACGGCCTGGATCCGGCCTTTCAGCGCGAATACGCGGACCTCGATTGGATCGTCCCGCGCGGTACGTCCGCTAGAGCCCAGAAGCTCTTCGACTCGTTGGGCTACGCGCCCCAATCCCGCTTCAACACGCTCTACGGCAGCGAGCGGTTGCTGTTCTTCGACGAGGAGAACGGTCGGCAGGTCGATGTTCTCGTCGGCTCGTTCAAGATGTGCCAGGAGATCCCGTTCGGCAAGCGCCTCGACATCGAGCCCGTCACCATACCGCTCGCCGAGTTGCTGTTGACCAAGCTCCAGATCATCGAGCTAAACGAGAAGGATGTCCGGGATTCCCTGGCTATCCTGCACGATCATCCCGTGGAGGAATCCGACGGCGACGCCGTAAACGCCGCTCAAATCGCCAAGCTCTGCGCCGCCGACTGGGGCCTGTGGCGCACCATCACCGCCAACCTCGGCTCTTTAGCCGATCACCTCGAACGCTACGACATCTCCGGGGAGGACAAGGAGCGTATAAAAGCCCGAGTTCAGGCCGTGCGGGAGCGGATAGACGAGGAATCCAAGCCATTCGGCTGGAGGGTGCGGGATAAGATCGGCGACCGCAAGCGTTGGTATGACCTGCCCGAAGAAGTAGACGGAGGACCATGATCTCGAAGCTCTTCTCTCGTGAACCCGAAACGCGAATCTTCTTCGCCACCGACATCCACGGCTCGGAGGTTTGCTGGAAAAAGTTCCTGAACTCCGGCAAACACTACGATGCCAAAGTCCTCGTTCTCGGTGGCGACATGACCGGCAAGGCGCTCGTCCCGATAGTCGAGTCCGGCCCCGACCGCTGGTACGCGGACCTCCTGGAGAACCGCCGCGACTTCACAACCGAGGACGAAGTAAAAGAGTTCGAGGACTCGGTGCGGCGGCGCGGCTACTACCCGTTCCGAACCGACCCGGACGAGATGTCCGAGCTACAAGGAGACGAGAAGCTGCGGGATCGACTTTTCCACACCGAGATGCTCGGCACCGTGGAGCGTTGGATGCGGATGGCCGACGATAAGCTCGAAGGAACGGGCATCCAGTGCTTCCTCAGCCCCGGCAACGACGACCAATTCGAAGTCGATGAGATCATCGCCGCCGCAAAGAACGTGGAGCTCGCCGAGGGCCGCGTAGTCGAGTTCGGAGATTTCCAGATGGTCTCCACCGGCTGGGCCAACCGCACCCCCTGGGACACTTACCGCGAAGAGGACGAACCCGACCTCAAAAAGCGTCTCGAAGCCATGACCTCGCAGGTAACCGCGGTGCCCGAGAAGACCATCTACAACTTCCACTGTCCGCCGCACTCCACCGGCCTCGACGACGCCCCGGAGATAGACGCCGACATGCGTCCCAAAGACGCGGGCCGCTCCACCGTGCCGGTTGGTTCCACCGCCGTGCGCGAGGCCATAGAGGAAGGTCAGCCGACGTTGGCGTTGCACGGGCACATTCACGAGGCGCGGGGCAATACGCGGCTCGGGCGGACGTTATGCATCAACCCCGGAAGCTCCTACGAGCAGGGGCAGTTGCTCGGGGCCGTCGTGGACCTCGACGGCGGCAAGAAGGTCAAGCGGTTCGTACTCACCAGCGGATAAAGGAGATCTAAATGGCGAGCAACAGCACGGCTAGTTCAGGTACGGGGGACTTATTTCAACGCAAGGCCACGGGCCTTCTAAAAGGCTGGTCCGTGAGGGATGCGTTTATATACTCGACGTTCTCGATCAACTTGATCACCCTCGGCCTGTTCATTTTCTCTTTCGCTCCGTTCCTGCCGGAAGGCTCCCTGATCTGGGCGGTCATCCTGTCGGGGCTCTACCTGGTCTTCCAGGCCGTCACTTACGCCTCACTCATCGCCGTGATGCCGCGAGCCGGGGGCGACTACGTGTGGATAAGCCGCGTGCTCGGGGGCGGTATCGGGTTCGTGCTCGCGGTGACGGGCTGGTGGTTCATCCTGTGGCACTGGGTCCCCATCTACGCGAATATCCTCAATATCGAAGTGGCCGTTCCGCTGGCGACTATCCTGCGTCTTGACGGTGTTGCCGCCTTCTTCGGCAGCGCCACCGGGATGTTCACTTCCTCGATGATCGTCGCGGCACTGGCGACGTTATTCATCTCGCTCGGGATGAAGACTTACGCTCGGATTCAGAAAATCTGCTTCTACGGTGGTCTCGTGGGGCTGGCGATCATGATCTTCGTGCTGCTCGTCAACTCCAACGCGGACTTCGTCTCGGCCTTCAACTCCCAGGCGGCGGATCTTTACGGCGCGAGTGGTAACGCCTACCAGGACACGATCAATGCTGGCGACATACAGGCCGCCGCGCCGGGGGATCTCGCCTTCGGCCCGACGATGCTTCTTATACCGATGATAGTCTTCTTTAACCTGTTCTCGAACTGGGGCGCGACGCTGTACGGTGAGATCCGGGGCGCTTCGGACTTCCGCAAGAACATCTACGCGATGGGCGGGGCTCTTATAGTAACCACCATCGTCGCCGTGATTCTGCTACTCCTGTTCGCCAAGACCTTCGGCTGGGACTTCTACTACGCCGCCAACAACGCCTACTGGAACGGGGCCGAGGGCGCGCCGACCACCGCGTGGCCGTATCCGGGGCTGCTCGCCGCCTTCCTATTCGACAGCCCGATCCTTCAGTTCATCCTCGTCGGATTGCTCTCTCTGTGGTTCTTTGGTTGGGTTGGGTCGGTGTTTCTGTCGTCCACGCGGGTGGTATTCGCGACGGCGTTCGACCGGGTGTTGCCGGAGTGGGTCGCCAAGACCTCGCGCAACGGGGTTCCATACGTGGCGCTGGCGCTCATGCTCATACCGTCCATCCCGATCAGCTACCTGTACGCTTTCGGGGAGAACTTCGCCACCTACACTCTGGATGCCACGCTGGTGATCGCGGTGACGTTTCTCGGTTCGGCGGTGGCGGCGGCGATACTGCCGTGGCGCAAGCCGGAGATCTACAACGCCTCCCCGATAGCCCGCTACAACGTGCTCGGCATACCCCTCATTACGATCTCCGCCGTCGCTTTCGGCGCCTTCCTCTCCTTCTGCCTCTACCAGTGGTTCGTCCGCGACGTCTACGGCGTCAACAACCCGCAGTCGCTCTACTACATGCTGGGGCTCTATGGTGTGGCGATCCTGATGTACATCGGTTTCAGGGTTCTAAGGCGCGCACAGGGCATGGACCTCAAGATGGTCTACGATGAGATCCCGGAGGACTAGCTCTTAGCCGCCAGCCACAGTAGCGAATTGAAGAGAGAGGGAACGGACCTGGAAGCCCGTTCCCTCTCTCTTCAGGACCTCCGGTGAGTTCCATGTATGGCGTGCGCGGCGAGGTCGTAATACGCGGGCAGACACCGCTCGTACATCTCCTCTAGCTCCGGTGGCAGCACGGGGTCGCGGCGTTCGGCGCGCTGGATGCCGGTGCTCTTCTGCGCCTCCTCGTGCCAGCCTTCCCAGTTCTCCCACCGTCGCACCTCACGGGGCTGCCAGCTAAGGGAGTCTTTCTGGAACGGTATTCCCGTAAGCTCGCAGTACGTCGAGAGCACAGCCACCGGGTCCTCCGAGAACGTCATCGCGTCCACGACGATTGGCTTCTGACCAGCCTCCTCCGCTATCCTGAACAGCCGGTAAAGCTCCTCGTAGCCCGCCTCCTCCAGGGTGAAGTCCGGCCACATCTTGTACATTGAGGTAAGGACGTACTTCGGGTCGCGGATGATGAAGGTATTAGCGAAACGCGAGACGAGGTCCGGTCCGATCAAGGGCTTCGCGTGATACGCCATGTCCTTCAAAAAGACCCGCTGCTCTCGCGGCTTTAGGACATCCCGAAAGACGTTCTTGTAGTTGTTCTCGGGTTTCGGCGCTTTGTCGGCGTAGCGGTCGGAGAGGCGATCCTCCGAGTAGTAGTAGGAAGCGGAGAACGGTTCGTGCAGAACCTCGAAGTCGTCGCGTTCGACGAAGACGCGCTCGAAGGCGGTAGAGATCGAGCGCGGCACGCACCACAACGCTACGGGTTTTGTGTCGGTCATCCGTAATCTCCTATTTTTATATGGCGTATAACGTATGGTATCCTGATCGTATGATGGAGAAGACTACTGTATATCTGACAAAAGACTTGCGTAGGGCTCTCGAAGAAGTTGCTCGGGTTGAGAATAAGCCGCGGGCGGAGGTGCTTAGAAAAGCTCTCGAAGAGTATTTGGACCGCAGGGAGCGTCCCCGATTGCGTTCGGTAGGAGTTGGAGAAGACAAGGATCTCTCCGGCGAAAACTCCGAAGATTGGCTCCATGCGGCATGGAGCCAGCGCTGATAACCCTGGACACTTCGGGGCTCTTCGCGCTCTTGAATCGGCTGGATAAAGATCACGAACGAGTCAAGGACGCTCTGTATGAGGACCGGGGGCCATATCTCGTTCCAGCCGGAATACTCTCCGAATGCGCCTACATGATCGAGACGCGACTGAGGGTAGAGGCTCTCGAAAGTTTTCTCCACGATATGGATTCCGGTGGCTTCACGCTGGATTGCGGAGAGAAGGATTTTCCTCGCGTCAGGGAACTCGTCAGGCGCTACGAGGATCTACCGTTGGGCTTCGCGGACGCGAGCGTAATCTCCTGCGCCGAGCGCAACGGTGGCAAGGTTCTCACCCTGGACCTTCGGCACTTCGGTGTGGTGGCCGGGGAGAGTAAAATTTTCCCGGTACCCTGACCTCCCTCGTCTCCCAGTCGTACATGATCTTGCGCCTCAGCTCCCGGAAGTTCATCACCTCAAGCCTTATCCCGTCCGGGTCCTCGAAGAACGTGGCGTAGTAGTCCGGGCCGTACTCCGGGTAGTAGCGAGGCTCCGTGGCCTCCACGCCTGCTTCAGCCAGTTCGCTCGCCGCCCGGTCCACGGCCTCCTCGTCCACCACCCTGAAGCAGAAGTGATGGAGCCCTGGCGCGTAGGGGTCGTGGTTAGGAGTTCCTTCCCTTGCGAGTCTCAGCGAGTAGGCGAAATGGCGACCGTAATAGAAAAAGTGGGGGTCTCCGCCTATGGTTCCTTGCCGCTTCCGGAATCCTAGTACGGCCATCACGCGATCGTAGAACTCCTCGGATCTCTCCATGTCTCGTACCGCCACGTAGACGTGGTCGATCCCGATGACCTCCACCGGCACGGGCCCGCCTCCTAGCCTGAGATCAGCTTCTGCAACCGCTCCCGAACAGCCGCGAGCGGTATACGCTCCTGCTGCATGGTGTCCCTATCGCGGATGGTTACGCTGTTGTCGTCCATCGTGTCGAAGTCGACCGTAACGCAGAACGGCGTCCCCGCCTCGTCCTGGCGGCGGTAGCGGCGGCCTATGGAGCCGGAGTCGTCGTAGAAGATGCGGTAGTCGCCCTTGAGGTCGTCGTAAAGTTCGCGGGCGACGGTGGAGACAGGCTCCTTCTTGGAGAGCGGGAAGACGGCGGCTTTTATCGGCGCGATGCGCGGGTGGAGCTTGAGGACGGTGCGCTCCTCGCCGTTCACTTCCTCCTCGGTGAAGGCGTCGGAGAGGAACGCGAGCATGATGCGGTCTGGGCCGCCAGCAGGTTCGATGACGTAAGGGTAGTAGCGTTGGTTGGTAGTCTGGTCGATGTATTCGAGGTTCTCGCCGGAGTGCTCGGCGTGCTGCTTGAGGTCGTAGTCGGTGCGGTTGGCGATGCCTTCGAGTTCCGACCAACCGGCGAATGGGAAGTTGTACTCGATGTCCACAGTGCGCTTGGAGTAGTGGGAGAGCTTCTCCCGCGGATGCTCGTAGCGGCGTAGGTTATCGGGGTTTATGCCGAGGCTCGTGTACCAGTTCCAGCGCTCTTCGATCCAGAACTCGTGCCACTCCTCGTCGGTGCCGGGTTCGACGAAGAACTCCATCTCCATCTGCTCGAATTCGCGAGTGCGGAAAATGAAGTTGCCCGGTGTGATCTCGTTCCGAAAGCTCTTCCCTTGCTGCGCGATCCCGAACGGTACTTTCACCCGGCTGGTCTGCACCACGTTCTTGAAGTTCGTGAAGATCCCCTGCGCCGTCTCCGGCCTCAAATACGCCACGTTCTCTGGCCCCTTCACCGGACCCGTAAACGTCTCGAACATCAGGTTAAACGGTCGCACCGGCGCGAAGTCCCGCCCGCCGTCCATCGGGTCCTTTATCCGGTCGTCGGACTGGATGATCTCCGTAAGCTCCTCCGCGCTCATGCCCTCGGCGTCGATATCGGTGGCACCCTCGATCAGATGGTCCGCCCGGTAGCGGCGGCCGCTGGTGCGGCTCTCGACGAGCATGTCGTTGAAGGTCGCCGTGTGCCCGGACGCCTCCCAGACTTTAGGGTGCATGATGATGGCCGAGTCGAGGCCGACGACGTCGTCGCGCATGTGGACGGTGCGCCGCCACCACTCCTCCTTGATGTTGCGTTTCATCTCCACCCCGAGCGGGCCGTAATCGTAGGAGGAGCGGATGCCGCCGTAGATCTCCGAACTCTGGAACACGAAGCCCCGACGCTTGCAAAACGCGACTAATTTTTCCATCGTTACGGCCTGCGACACTTGTTCCTCCGAGCGTTGTTAGATGCGACGTAGACTCCGGCAAGTATAGCCCAGCCGGGTCGCCTCTTTGAGGGGCTGACGCCTGGCGGTGCTGCGATATAATTCGCGCATGGAGTTTCTTCTCGCAGCGGGTACTGGGGTTGGCCTCTCTTCGATAGCCGGGGTTCGGGCTTATCTGCCGCTCGCGCTGGCCGGAATCTTCGCCAAACTAGGGTTCTTCGACTATCCGAAGCCGTTCGGTTTATTGGACGACTGGTTGGTGATCGGGATTCTGCTCGCCCTGGCTCTCTTCGAGAGTGGGTTGGATAAAGTCCCGGCGCTCGATTCGGTGCTGGATTTGGTGCAGACGCCGGTTCGGATCGTGGCGGGAGCGGTGCTTTTTTCGGCGGCGCTTCAGGCGGGGTTGAACGTCGAGGCGATACCGGAGCTTGCGGCGGGCGGTGGCATCGCGGGGGTCGTGGCTGTGTTGAAGTCTCTTTTGCGACCGTCGGCGAACGTAGCTACGGCGGGGACTTCGGCACCGTTTCTTAGCACTATCGAGGATGTCGTGGCGGTCGTTGGCGGGGTCGTTGCGGTGTTGGTTCCGCTGGTTCCGCTAGTGCTCGTTGCGTTTCTGTTATTCTTCTTCTATCGGATCAAACGCCGGAGGCAGAGGAAGTTTGGGGGCCTCCGCATCCTCGGCGATTAGACCTTATCGGCGCTCCAGCCGGAGACGGAGGGTGCTATGGAAGAGTTGGAGATCACCATCGTCAAGGAAGGCCGGGAGACTCCTTTTTCCCGAGGTATCCTGGCGCAGACGCTCGCCCAGGCCGGTGCCCGCATGGAGGTCGCCCACCGCATAGCCAGCGAGGTACGCGGTGAGTTGATGGCTGAGGAACGCTACGTCGTCGAGGAGGAGGAAGTACTCGCGCGGGTCCGCTCCAAACTCATGGTCGCGGACTCCCTGATCGTCCCGAGGCTCGACAAATGGCGCATTCTGCGCCAATCCACGGAGCCGGTGGTCGTGCTCATCGGCGGTGCTACGGGGGTTGGGACCAGCACGCTGGCGGCGGACGTGGCGCGACGGTTGAATATTCAGAGCGTGATCGGGACGGACTCCATCCGGGAGGTGTTGCGACGCGCCATTAGCCCGGACCTGCTGCCGATGCTGCACAAGAGCTCCTACGCCATCGGGCGGGAGGACATCAGGATGCCGGTCGAGGAGGAGAGCGCGGTTCTCTTCGGGTTCCGGTCGCAGTCAGCGCAGGTCTCGGTGGGGGTGGATGCCATCGTGGAGCGGGCGTTGCACGAGGGGACGAACATCGTCATAGAGGGCGTGCATCTCGCGCCGGAGATCATCTTGAACCGCTACCGGGAGCACCCGAACGTGTGCTCGCTGGTGGTGTATCTCTCGGACGAGGAGGTCCATCAGGGACGTTTTCAGGTGCGGGCGCTGGGTACGTCGATGCGGCGTCCGGCGGAGGAGTACATCTCGCACTTCGAGGAGATACGCCAGATCCACGACTACATCTTCCAGAGCGCCTTGCGCGGCGGCATCAACACGGTCGAGAACCTCTCCATCGAGGCCGCCTCGGACGCTGGCGTGGAGATCGTCGCCAACCGCGTCTACGAGATGGCGGCCAGCGCGCGGGGCGAGGCCGTTCAGGAGCCATTCCTGCTGCTGGACGCGAGCAGTCGTCGTTAGCGGCTTCGGTGGGCTTTCCGGGACGCTTCGGGTTAGAATGACGGTCAGGCTTCCCGGAGGTGATCGGCTCTAATGGACAAGCAGAGGATTCGTACTTTCCTCATCGGTGGGGCGGCTGGCGTTATCGCCGGTATCCTCCTCGCCCCGCGCAGCGGACGCGAACTTCGAGGCTCCATCTCCAACCGCACCGGCGAGGCCCGCGAACGCGGTCGTGAACGCTACTTCGATGTGGGCGAGCGTATGCGTGAACGCATCTCTCGCGCACGCGACAAAGACTTCCGACGCGCACCCGCGGACGACGTGGATCCTGAAGACACCGCAAGCGCCACGGTAGGAGAA
>JACDDK010000207.1 GCA_013817025.1 Rubrobacter sp. | reverse complement strand
GTTCGTACCTCGACGCTTTCGTCTATTATTTGGGCTTGCGTACACCAGCCCAGCCCGGATAAGACTCCACGGAGGAGGCCCCCTTGGACAACCTGAACGACATCACGCGGGTGTTTACCGAGTTCGTGCCCCGACTCGTGGGAGCGATGGTGGTGCTCCTTGCGGCGCTACTCATAGCCCTGGTACTCAAGCGCCTCGCGGCCCGCTTTTTGGAGGAACTCGGGCTTGACGACCTCTTCGAGCGGACCGGCGCATCCGACTCCCTGCGACAGCTCGGCTACGAGGGTGGCCCCTCGCGCCTGCTCGGCAACGTGCTCTTCGGCGGCGTAATCCTCACCGGGGTCGCGGGCTCCCTGAGCGTACTCGGGCTCTCGTCGCTGGAGCACACGATGGACGGGATCGTCAACCTCTCCGGGCGGGCTCTGGTCGCCCTGGTCATCCTCATAGCGGGCATCATGAGCGCCGGATGGCTGTCCGAATTAGTCGCCCGCGAGGCCGAAAAGGCGGGCCTCCGCGGCCAGAGCGTCTTCCGGCGCATCGTGTTCGTCACCGTGCTCACCATCGCCTCGCTCATAGCCGCCGGGCAACTCGGCCTCGAAACCTCGCTGCTCGTCCTGCTCGCCATCGTGATCCTCGGCACCATCGGCCTCGTCACGGCGCTCTCCGTCGGACACGGACTCGCCATGCTCTCCGGCAACGTCGCCGCCGGACGCTACGTGCGCGAAGGCACGGCGGAAGGCGACGTCATTCAGGTGGACGGCATCGAAGGAACCGTCGAGGAGATCAGCCACGCCTCCGTCACCCTCCGCTCCGAAGATGGCTACCTCTACCGCATCCCCAACCGCATCCTCCTCGAAAACGTAGTCCGCAAACGCGCTTAGGCTCCGGGTTTCAGGGGACCTCGGCGGGAACTCCGCCCGCCGGTGCAGGATCTTGGCGCACGCACGACGGTTTGACAACGGGCTGACCGGGGTACTTTTCGCGGCTTACGGTTTATGGATTTGACCACAATAGACGAAGGAGTTGGACGACTGTGAGCACGGTTCCCGGCATCACTCTGAACGACGGCAACGCCATCCCACAGCTCGGTTTCGGGGTCTTCCAGATCGAAACGGGGGATACCGCCGAGGCGGTGGGACAGGCCCTGGAGATCGGCTACCGGCACATCGACACCGCCGAGATGTATGGCAACGAGAAAGAGGTCGGCGAGGCCGTTCGCGCCTCGGGTCTGGACCGCGGCGACATCTTCGTCACCAGCAAGCTCAACAACTCGTTCCACGAGCCCCAGGCCGCCCGCGAAGCGTTCGACAAGACGCTCTTCGAGCTCGGCTTCGACTACGTGGACTTGTTCCTCATCCACTGGCCGCTGCCCACGCTCTACGACGGCGACTACGTGTCCACCTGGAAGACTATGGAGGAGTTCCACGGCGACGGTCGCGCCCGCTCCATCGGCGTGTCGAACTTCCAGATCGAACATTTGGAGAAGCTAGCCGCCGAGACAGACACGGTACCGGCGGTGAACCAGATCGAGGTGCATCCCTACCTCACCAACGACGCGGTGCGCGGCTACGGCCAGGAGCACGGCATCGCCACCGAAGCGTGGTCCCCGATCGCGCAGGGCGGGGTGCTCGACGACACCACCATCACGCGGATAGCCGAGAAGGTCGGCAAAACATCCGCGCAGGTCGTGTTGCGGTGGCACATCCAGCGCGGCGACATCGTATTCCCCAAGTCGGTGACGCCGTCGCGCATGAAGGAGAACTTCGAGCTGTTCGACTTCGAGATCGAGCCGGACGATGTGGGCGAGATCTCCGCGCTCGACCGGGGTGAGGACGGCCGCACCGGCCCGCACCCGGACACGTTCGCCCACGCCCCGAGCTGATCCCCTCCAACCGAATTAGAGAGCGCGGCACCGGGATGGTTCGCCCGGCGCCGCGCTCTTTTGGTGCTGGTCGAGTCCACCGCCGGTTTGTAACAACCCGCCGCCTTTTCGAGATACCTGTCTCTCGTGCCCCGTAAGACCGAGGGACGCTGCGGGTTTTGGGTGGTTCTGAACGCTAGCTTCGCTCGTGGGTGGGTTCACGCCCGTTTCCAACGCCCGATGTTACAAATCTAGGTGCATGAGGAACATAGTTAGCGAGCTTTATAGTGGACGGCTGAAACCCGCAGCCTGCCACCTCGAAAAAGGAGCCTTGCATGAAGATCCGCAACGCCGACCCCGCGCACGACGTTCTGAGATACGAGCGGCAGCCGCTCGACGCTATCTTCAAGCCGCGGACGGTGGCGGTGGTTGGGGCTACGGATCGGCCCGGCAGTGTCGGGCGGACGATCATGCGGAATTTGATCTCCAACCCCTTCGGTGGAACAGTCTACCCGGTCAACGCCCGACGCCCGAACGTCCTCGGCATCAAAGCCTACCCATCCGTCGCCGAGATCCCGGAGAAGGTGGACCTCGCCGTCATCGTCGCGCCCGCTTCGACCGTGCCGGAGATCATCGCCGGGTGCGTCGACGCCGGGGTCGAAGGCGCGA
>JACDDK010000206.1 GCA_013817025.1 Rubrobacter sp. | reverse complement strand
CATGGACTACGAGGACGCTCTGCTCGCGGAGTTGGACTTCGTGGTCGGATCGGTCCACACGTCGTTCGGGATCGGCGAGCAGGCCATGACCGAGCGCATCGTCCGGGCCATCAACAACCCTTACATCCGCACCATCGCCCACCCCACCGGTCGCATCCTGAACCGCCGCGACCCCTACGAGGTGAACGTCTCGCGCCTCATACAGGAAGCGAAGGCCACGAACACCGCCCTCGAACTAAACTCCTATGTGGACCGCCTGGACCTTTCGGTACCCTACGTGCGCGAGGCGATAAACGCCGGGGTCAGGATCACCATAGACACCGACGCCCACGACGAGAGCGCCCTCTCCCTGATGAAATACGGCATCTCACAGGCTCGCCGGGCGTGGGTCGAGAAGGAGAGCGTCATCAACTGCCTGCCGTGGAGTGAGTTCGAGGCGTATCTGAAGGCCGGTAAGTAGCGCCGGGACGGCTCGTTCTCCGCCGCCGGTCGCTACAACGCCCTCGACGGTAACCTCGGCCAAGTCGCGAGCGGAGTTTTTAGTCGCGGAGAGTGGTGGGCAGCCCCAGACGTATAAACGTCCGCCGCAGAAGCTCCATCTGTCTCTCCGGTGAATATCTTTCGGGGTCGGTGAGCGCAGCCACCGTGATGCCGTCGACCGCCGCCAGTAGCTCGTCGGCTACATCCCGCAGGTCCTCTCGCGGCTCTCCCACAGCTTGCGCGAAGATTGGAGTCATGGCGCTCCGGGCTTCGGCGTAACGCTGCTTGAGGTCTTTGGCGAGGTCCGGGTCTTGCAGGGAAGCGGTCATCAGGACCAACCAGACCGTGGCCTCCGTGCGCCGCTCCTCGTCCAGCGGCAACAGCTCCGCGAACGCGGCTAGCAGCCCTATCTCTCGGGCTTTTTGGGAGATGCGGGCCGTGGACCGCTCGACCATCAGGCCAAACGCGAACGCGAGTAGCTCCCGTTTATCCCGAAAGTAGTGCGAGAGCACGCCGGTGGTGTAACCGGCCTCGCGTGCGATCTCGCGCACGTTCGCCCCCGAAAGACCCCGAGACTCGATCACGCGCCACGCAGCCTCCGCAACCTCCACCCGCCGCTCCTCGTGATCCGCAATCCTCGGCATCCGTGTTATTATAACAGTTGTGATATATAACAAACGTTGTGCAACGACAACGGAGTTGAGAGGAGCCGGTGATGGCCTGGATCTACTTGTTGGTGGCGGGGATTTTGGAGATGGGTTGGGCCGTTGGCTTGAAGTACACCGACGGTTGGACGAAGCTGGGGCCGTCAGTGTTTACGGGGGTAGCGATGGCCGCCAGCTTCTATTTCCTTTCAGCGGCGTTGAAAGACTTGCCGGTCGGGACGGCGTATGCAATCTGGACGGGCATCGGGGCCGTTGGCGTGGCGATCATCGGCATACTGTTCCTCGGTGAGTCGGGCAATCCGTTTCGGGTGATCTCGATACTACTGATAGTAGCCGGCATAGTGGGCTTGAGGCTCTCCTCCGGCGGACACTAGCGGGAAGAGAGCCTCGGAGTTTGGCGATTGGGTCGGGGCCAGGCTAGCTCTTGGTGGCCGGGACGGCGATCTCCTCTTTCTGCGCGTTCCATACACCGGGGTCTTCGGCGTTCTCGGCCTCGCCCTGGTCCTCCATCCAACGCTCGGCGTCGATGGCGGCGCGGCAGCCGTCGCCCGCCGCCGTGACGGCCTGGCGGTAGCGCGTGTCCGAAACGTCCCCGGCGGCGAACACACCCGGCACGCTCGTCATGGTGTGATCCTTCTGGAGCACGTATCCAGCCTCGTCCATCTCCAACTGCCCCTCGAACAGGGCCGTCGCCGGGGCGTGACCGATGGCCGCGAAGAAGCCGTCCACCGCAAGGTCGGTCTCCTCGCCGGTCTTCGTGTTCTTTACGCGGACGCCCTCGACCGATTCCTGGCCAACGATGTCGGAGATGGTCGTGTTGGTCATGAAGGTCACCTTAGGGTTCTTACGAGCCCTTTCCAGCATGATCTTGGACGCCCGGAATTCCTCGCGGCGGTGGATCAAGACGACCTCGCTGGCGTACTTGGTCAGAAACAGCGTCTCCTCCATGGCCGTATCCCCGCCACCGACGACCGCGACCTTCTTGTCCTTGAAGAAAAACCCGTCGCACGTAGCGCAGCCGCTGACCCCCCGGCCCATGAGCCGGCTCTCGCCTTCGAGCCCGAGCCACTTGGCCTTGGCGCCCGTCGCTATGACGACCGTTCGCGCCAGCACGGGCTCGTCCTCGCCAGCTCCGCTTCCTTCGGCCCACAGCTTGAACGGCCTTTCGGAGAAGTCCACCCGCTCGACGTTGTCCGGGCGCATCTCCGCGCCGAAGCGCGCCGCCTGAGCCTCCAACTCGTCCATCATGTCCGGCCCGGCGACGCCGTCCTTGTAGCCGGGGTAGTTCTCCACGTCCGAGGTCAGCATCAACTGCCCTCCACTCTCGAACCCCTGAAAGACCACCGTCTTCAGATTGGCCCGCGAGGCGTACAGAGCGGCCGTGTAGCCCGCCGGTC
>JACDDK010000205.1 GCA_013817025.1 Rubrobacter sp. | reverse complement strand
GGCCTGACAGGTGTCGGGGGGCTCTTTGATGACGCCGTTTCTGGTGGCGGTGATGGGCGTTCCGCCCGCCACCGCTGTTGGGACGGACATGGTCTACGCGACCGTCACCAAGCTGACTGGCTCGGTGCAGCACTACCGTCAGCGGTCGGTCAACCTGGAAGTTGCCATCTTTCTTGGCATCGGTAGTATTCCGGCGGGCCTTTTCGGGGTGGCGACGCTCGAATGGATGAAGCACGTCCTGGACCCCGAGATCCTCAAGTCCACCATGATCACGATAATCGCCTTGACCCTCGTGCTGGTGGGGGCGTCCCTGATCTACCGCGAATACCTCATGCCTGATAGAAGCGCAGTCCCCAAACCCGGTGTCTGGGACGGCAAAACCCCAATGAGCGTGAAGCGCCGGACGTACACGATTGTCTTCGGCGCGTTCGGCGGCTACCTCGTCGGGCTCACGTCCATAGGCTCCGGCAGCGTGATGGCCGTGATACTGCTTCTGCTCTATCCGATAGCCCCGGCGATCATCGTCGGCACGGACATCGCTCACGCGACCGTCCTCTCGCTCGTCGTGGGCATCGCGCACATGACGCAGGGCAACGTGGACTTCGGGCTCGCCGGTAGTCTGCTGCTCGGGAGCATTCCGGGCGTGCTCATCGGGAGCCGGGTGGCACCCTGGATCCCCGGCAAGCCCCTCAAGACTATCCTGGCCTGTATGCTCGTCTTCGTGGGTTTAAGGCTGCTGCTCTCGTGACGGAACAGATGTATTCGCATCGGTTCGTTATCGTCGCGGCGGTGTTCGTGACGTCTCTGATCACGGCGAATATCATGGCCGTGAAACTCATCGGAGTATTCGGCATCGTGCTGAACGCCGGGATTTTGATCTTCCCTCTTAGCTACATCTTCGGGGACGTCCTCACGGAAGTGTACGGCTACCGCACGGCGCGGCGTGTGATCTGGCTGGGGTTCTTCTGCAACCTGCTCGCCGTCGCCGCCATCTCCATCGGCGGACTTCTGCCCGCCGCCCCCATCTGGGAGGGCCAGGCCGCCTACGAGGAGATCCTCGGCTACACCCCGCGCCTTCTAGCCGCCTCGTTTATCGCCTACCTCGTCGGTGAGTTCGTAAACTCCATAGTCCTCGCCAAAATGAAAGTCGCCACCGAAGGACGCTTTCTGTGGAGCCGTACCATAACCTCCACGGTCGTCGGACAGGGCCTCGACTCCCTGATCTTCGTGGTCCTCGCCTTCGCCGGGGCCATCCCCGTCAGCGCCCTCTTGCCGATCATCCTGACGCAGTGGATCATCAAATCCGCCTACGAAGCCCTAGCCACCCCGTTCACCTACCTCGTCGTAAACCGCCTCAAGCACGCCGAGGGCGTGGACGTCTACGACCGCGACACGAGCTTCAATCCACTTCCCATCGGGCGCTAGACTCGTTTCTTCTGACGTAGAATAAAGTGGTCGATGACGGCATGGCGAGGAGGCATCTCTTGAGCGACGGCGGCACTCCTACTTTCGGGCTCTGGTACGACTTCCGGCAGCAGCGGCCCTTTACGCGGGACTACGCGAGCTTCTACGCTGAATGCCTGGAGGAGATCTCGGAGGGCGAGAGACTCGGCCTCACGGACGTTTGGCTCTCGGAGCATCATTTCGTGGACGATGGATACCTGCCGTCGCCGCTGGTCGTGGCCGCCGCGATAGCCGCTCACACGACGACGATGCGGATCGGGACCAACATCCTGCTGTTGCCGATGCATCATCCTCTGCGCGTGGCGGAGGACGCGGCGGTCGTGGACCTCATCTCCGGTGGACGGTTCACGCTTGGGGTGGGGCAGGGCTACGTGCAACACGAGTTCGAAGTCTTGGGCTTCAACCGCAGGAACCGACCCTCGCTCTTCGAGGAGGGTATCGAAGTGATCCGCCAGGCGTTCGAGACGGGACGCACAGGCTACGAAGGTAAACGCTGGAGCTTCGATGATCTACCGTTCGAGCCGCGTCCGGTCGGGAAACTCCCGATCTACGCGGGCGCTTTCGTCGATCCCGCCATAGACCGCGCCGCCCGCCTCGCCGACGGCTTCCTCGCCTCTGCGGGGGGCGGAGAGTTCGGCGAGACGTACCGTAAGGTTCGCGAAGCCCTCGAACGGCACGGAAGGGCTGAGGAAGACTTCCCGTACATAGCGTCCGGCGTGGCTTTTGTCCACGAAGATGCGGGCCGGGCGCGGGAGATCGTCGGCCCCGCCATCACCTACCAGCGCACGCGCTACGCCGAGTGGGGGACCGACCGCGAGAAGCTCCGCCCCGCGCCCATCTCCGAAGAAGAACTTCCCTGGGACCGCTATCTCGTTGGCACCCCCGACGAAGTGGCCGACGGCCTGATCTCGCTTTACCGGGAAGCTCCCTACGACCACTTCTGCTTCTGGGGCCGCCTACCCGGCGTCACCCACGAGCAAGCCCTCGAAAACATACGCCTCTTCACCACCGAAGTCGCCCCGAAGGTCCGCGAAGCGGTAGGGGCTTGAAATCCCGTTCCACCGTTCTAACCGCGGAACAGACC
>JACDDK010000204.1 GCA_013817025.1 Rubrobacter sp. | reverse complement strand
CCTCGACGACGGCTATCCCAGCGACGCCCTCGCGCACCGCGAACGCGGCGAGGTAGTTGGCGTGTCCGGCGGAGAGGATGTTATCTTCTATGACGGTGCCAGGGGTGAGAATTTGAGTTACTTCCCGCGTGAACTGCTTGGGCTTTACCGGGTGCGGTCGCTGCTCGGCGACGGCGACCGAATGGCCTTTTCGCAGCAGCGTCGCCAGGTGTTCTCGTAGGGAGTGGGCCGGTACTCCGGCGAGCGGGACGCGGCCCCCGTCGTAGCCCGAGGCCTCGCGGCTGGTGAGGCGGATGGATAGGGCCTGCGAGATCTTCTTGGCGTCCTCCTCGAAGGTCTCGAAGAACGTGCCGACCTGGTAGAACAGGATCGTCCCCGGAGGCAGTTGCGCTTTTAGTTCCGCATGTCGTCCCAACATGAGGCTATTCTACGGCGCGAGGTGCGGACCGTCAGCCCCCGAAACGTCCCGTGGCGCGATCCACACCACAGGACGTCGGTGGTGGCTTCGCGGTGCGGGCGGGCGTTGGGATAAAGACCACCGAGACCGGCGCGCCCTTCATCCGGTCGTCCTGTAGAGTACGCCTGTGAACAATGCGGACCCGAGACTCTCTCGTCTGATACTCGCTCACGCTATCCCGAGCGCCACCCTGAACCTTGTCGACTCGGTGCGGACGCGGGGGTTGCGTCGCGCCATCGTCTTGCTGGTCCTCGCCGTCGGGCTGCCGACGGTGGGCGAGTTGCTGGCAACCGGCCCTCTGAAGCTTCTGCGCCACTGCACGCGACCCCGGATAGCAGGCGTGCCGCTGGGTGTCCTGCTCGGCTGGTATTGCGTCATCAACGGCTCCCTCACGGTGGCCGAACGGGTGCTGGCGCGGCTACCGATGCGCGAGGGCCGCCAGCAGGCATCGCTGCCGATAACGGCGGCGCTGGTCGGGACGAGCCTGGATCTCGTGCTGGATCCAGGCGGCCTGGACGTTGGGCTCTGGGAATGGCGCTCGAGCGGCTTGTATGCGGCGGATGTGGAAGGCTCGAACGGTCGACGGGGCGTGCCACTCGTCAACTACCTCGGTTGGATCTCGCTGGTCTCGAGTGTCGTCTATGTCTACGAACGTTTCTCCGGGGATGGCGACCAGGCCACCGGGAGCCGCGTTCCGGGCCTGCTGCTGTTGCCGTACTATCTGGTGGCGGTGGCGTGGGCGGCTCGGGAGCGAAGGTTTCGTTATGTGCTGTACTCGGCCTTGTTTCCCGTCGCTCTGTACGCAGCCCTCGAAAAAAGATAACCTGGCCCCGGCTTATCAGCGAGGGTAGGAGCGGCGTGATCTCAAAGCCTGTGATTCTGGACGTAGACCCCGGCCACGACGACGCCGTGGCCCTAATGATGGCCTGCGGCACCCTAGAACTGGACCTCCTCGCCGTAACCACCGTCGCCGGGAACGTATCGTTGGAGAAGACCACCCACAACGCCCTGCGCGTGCTGTCCCTGATAGACCGCACCAACATCCCCGTCGCCACCGGCGCGGCGCGACCGCTACGGCGTGAGCCCTACACCGCCGAATACATTCACGGCGAGAGCGGCCTCGACGGCCCGGTGGAGCTACCACCCCCGACCTTCGAGCCCGACGAACGCGGTGCCGTCACGCTCATCGCCGACACACTGCGGGAGTCAGTCGAGTCCGTCACCCTGATCCCGTTAGGTCCGCTCACCAACATCGCCATCTTCCTGCGCGAGCACCCGGACCTAAAAAACCGCATCGCCCACATCTCCCTCATGGGAGGCAGCATGGGCCTCGGCAACACCACACCCGCCGCCGAATTCAACATCTACGTGGACCCCGAGGCCGCGAGGGAAGTCTTCGAGTCCGGTGTTCCGATCACGATGTGCGGACTGGACGTAACGCACGCGGCGGGCGCGGGACCGAAGGAGCGCGAGCGATTGCGCAGCATCGGCGAAACCGGACCTATCGTCGCGGGCTTTCTGGATTTCTTCGCCGCAACCTACGAGAAGGTCTTCGGCTTCGACGCCCCACCCCTGCACGACCCCGTGGCTGTCGCGGCGGTCCTCGACCCCACCGTGCTCACGACGCGCCGGATGCGCGTGGACGTGGAGTGCGAGGGCGCGCTCACCCGCGGCGAGACGGTCTGCGACTTTCACGGCGTTACCGGCAAACCACCAAACGCCGACGTAGGCATTGGGCTGGACCGCGAGCGGTTCTTCGAGATTCTGTACGACGCTCTGGGCGGGCTTTAAAGCTTTCAGCCGTCACCTGGAACAACAATCTGGATGCGTATGTTTTGTCGCCAGCTTCAACACCGAAGCATCCATCATCACCGATGACTACCACGACAGCCCGCACGTCCACCCAGGACCAACAAACGACCGCGATACCGACCACTACCGCGATAAATACTAGAGTGACGATAAGCCGAGACCTCGGCTTCCCTCCGACGCCCCATCCATGGATCGCTTTTCCAGCAACACCGTGACGCTCCCATCCGATAGATGCACACCGACTGGCGCATCGCGCTGTACAGTGCAAGCGTTTTGCGGATGCGAGGATTCGCGGTTTGAGAAATCTAATTC
>JACDDK010000203.1 GCA_013817025.1 Rubrobacter sp. | reverse complement strand
ACCTTGCGGTTGTCGTCGTTTGTCTCGACTGTGGAAGCCACGAAGGGAGAATCTATCAGGGGCGGCGGTGGCGCGGTGTGCCGGCGGCTACATATTCGTTTCGGTGAAGCTCGTTTGCCACCCGAGGCGGACCAGGAGGGCGGCGGTCATGGCGGCGGTGGCGCCCCAGATCTCGCGTTCCGGCGGGCCGTCGGCGGCGAAGACGGGGACTTCGTAGTCGCGGCCCTCGCGCCGCCAGATCACCCGCCGTAAAGCGCCGGGAGACATCAGGTGCCGGAGGGAGACCGAGAAGATCTCCTCCACCTCCTCCGGCGCAAGGACCATCTCGGCCTCGGGCGGCAACAGCCCAACGTAGGGGCTTACGAGGAAGTTGGACGGTGGGATATACATATCCTCCAAGGCACCGACCACTTCGACGAGGCCGGGTCTGAGGTCGATCTCCTCTTCCGCCTCGCGCAGGGCGGTCTCCAAGGGGGAGCCGTCATTCGGTTCGACGCTGCCGCCGGGAAAGGAGATCTGCCCGGCGTGGTCGTTGAGATGCCCGCGCCTAACCGTATAGACCAGCCGCGCTCCGTCGGGCTCCATCAGGATCGGGACGAGTACGGCGGCCCGCCTCGGCTCACCCTCCGGCGGTGGCGTCCGTCCGCGGCGCTCGCCGGTTTCGAGGTCCACCGGCGAGAAGCCTTCGTAGACCGCGCGCCAGTTCTCCAGAGGCTCGGCCAGCACCTCGCGCAGCAGCACCGCAAACGCCTCGGTTTTCATCGAACCATCCACGACCCTAATCATAGATCATCGACCGGGACGCCCTCTAGTCGGCGACGTTTTTTTGCGCGATGACCTTCGTGGGCGTGACGCGCACGAGTAACTCGCCGGGAACGGCGTTGCGGCGCCCGAAGAGCTCGGCCTGTTCCTCGCCCATGTAGCGTCCGCCAATGCGCGTCGCCCAATAGAGCATGTCCGGGTCGTTGTCAGCCAGTTCGACGGTGCCTTCGAGAAGAACGAAGGCGAAGGGCGGTTGCTCGTCGTCGACGCACAGGCTCACACGGGATTCGTGGCGCAGGTTGCGGCCCTTCACGGTGGACTCGCCGGTCATGAACAGAAGCGTATCGCCGTCGAGGTCGAACCAGACCGGAGCCACATGCGGACGCCCGTCGGCGCGCACCGTCGCCAGGCTTGCGGTACGAGCCTTGCCCAGCATGAATTCCCGATACTCCTCGTTCGTCATCTCACGCATCACGACACCTCTCCCAGACATCTACCGAACGCCGACACTCTACCGAACCACGCCTCCTTCGACACCTTCCATAAGCCCACCGATATTATGATACAATAGTTATTAATAGAAAAATTGGCTTTCTTGTACAGAAGCCGAAGCCGCTTTCCCGTCTGCGGGGACATTCAAGACTGGGGCTTCGGGCGAAAGAAGGATGGTTTTGGTGTTCAACAGCGGTCTTAGCGGAGAAGAAGAGAAGAAGCCAAATAGGTCGCGCCGGGAAGACGTTCTCGCGCAGGTGCGGGAGCGGGCCAGAAAGCGAGGTCGGGTCAGGCTCGCGGCGGCGTGGGTCTCGGCTTTCGAGCAGATAAACCTGAAGCAAAAACGCGAGCGGGACGCGAGCAAGAAGCTATCGGAGAGAGCGGCCATCTGGAAAGAGTTCGCGCTGGAGGAGCGGCGGGAGCTCGAACTGCGTAAAAACGGCCAGCTAGACCGGCTGCTCGGCGAACCGTTGCCGGGGGAGCCACCGGCGTTGCTGGGAAAACTGGCAGCCGATGACCAGCTACAGGCCAAGAGAGGTCTCGTGGCCCTCATGAGTGGCGGCAAGACGGTCTACAAGAACATAGACGATCTCGGCCCGGAAGACATGCCCGCCAGGATCGCCGCCAACAGGTTGCGGACGACGTGGCTCAAGGAGCGCCGTGATCGGTGGCTCGGCCGCTGGGAGATTCCGTTGTAGCCCCCGCCCGTCTATCAGGCCCCGGCGGGCAATACGACTCGCGGACAGTCCAACGATCAATCGCATCTATTTAATACACAGTTAACCCACAGTTCTCCGTGCGGTAACAAACGGCTTCCGGCCCGTTGCTATGCTGCTGCGGTACGTATGGGTGGATATTGAGGAGAACGATGCGCGAGCGGGTGTGGGGTTCGAGGTCCGAGGGCTGGATGTTCTGGTCGATGACGGTAGCCGTGGCACTGGCTATGTCACTAATTTCTTCGACTGCGGCGGAGGCTCAGGATGGTGGATCCGTCGGTTCGTTCAGCCCTTTGAGTACGTTCGAGGTCCCCGGCGAAGGGGTCGCCGAAATCGTCGACGCCACGCCGGACGGAGGGACGCTCGTGTACACGGACTCGGACGGGGGCACGGTTGGAATCGTCGATCTCTCGGACCCGGCGGAACCGAGCCTGGTCGGCGAGCCCGTGCTCGTGGACGGCACGCCCACGAGCGTTAGCGTCTCCCCGGACGGCACGCTCGCGCTTGTGGCGGTCCAGACCTCGACCCTGGAGGAAGGCGAGGCGCCGGAGATCACGCCGGGCCTGCTGGTCGCGGTGGACATTGCGAACCAGGAAGTCGTGGGGTCCGTGGAGA
>JACDDK010000033.1 GCA_013817025.1 Rubrobacter sp. | reverse complement strand
CCCCGCAGGGAGCCCGGCACGCCGCAGGAAGCTCCCCCGACGATGGAGTCGACACCCGCGCCGTACTTGAGGACGACCTTCTGGGGGTTTCCGTTAGCTCCGAAGGCCGAGGCGGGGAGTCCCTTGCCCGGCATGGCGTCGAAGTAGTCGATGAGTTCGGCGGAACCGGAAGGGTCGCGCACGAGAGCGAAGCCGCCCCCACCTATCGAAGACATCAGCGGTTCGGTGACGGCTACGGCTGCGGCGGCGGCCACGGCTGCGTCGGCGGCGTTGCCTCCGGCGCGATAGACCTCGGCGGCGGCTGACGCGGCGTAGGGCGTCCCCGCCGATACGGCGAAGGTGTGCGTCATGCGATCCTCTCCCGAAGTCTCCACAATTGGCTATCATACGCGGCAGGCAGGCTATGGGAAAGGGCTCGGGTTGGTCGAACAGAGAGCTGACGGCGGGGCGAAGCGGTTCAACACGGCCACGGACGCGGAGATACTGCGCGCCGACGTGGCCGACTCCTACTTCCACCGCACGATGGAGGTGTTGCGGGCGCGCGGCCTTCAGGACTCCCCGGTCCACGTCGAGGTAATGCTGAAGTCGAGCGACCCGGACAAGTGGTTCGTGGTGGCGGGGCTGGACGAGGTGGCGACGCTTCTCGCGGATGTGGAGGTCGAGGCGCGGGCGGTGCCGGAGGGTACGATCTGCCGTCCCTTCGAGCCGATCCTGACGCTCACCGGGCCATATGGCGCGTTCGCCGAGCACGAGACGGCGATACTCGGCATGTTGTGCCAGGCGTCGGGGGTTGCCACGGGTGCGGCGCGGTGCCGGTTGGCGGCGGGTGAGAAGCCGGTGATCTCGTTTGGAGCGCGCCGGATGCACCCGGCGATCACCCCGATGATCGAGCGAAACGCCTATCTCGGCGGCTGTGACTCCGTGGCCGTGGACCTCGCCACCAAACGCTTCGACATCCCCTCCAGCGGCACCCTCCCCCACGCTCTGGTACTCGTGATCGGCTCGACCGCCGAGACCGCGAGAGCGTTCGACGAAGCCGTGGACGCATCAGTACCGCGCACCATCCTCATAGACACCTTCGACGACGAGAAGTTCGGAGCCCTGATCGCCGCCCGCGCCATCCCCGACACCATTCAGGCGGTGCGGCTGGACACGCCCGGCAACCGACGCGGGGACTTCCGCGACTTGATGCGCGAGGTGCGCTGGGAGCTCGACCGCAACGGTTTCTCGCACGTCAAGATCTTCGCCTCCGGTGGCATAGACGTGGAGTACATTCTGCACCTCAATCCGGTCTGCGACGCATACGGCGTGGGCGGCGCCATCGCCTCGGCACCCATGATCGACTACTCCCTGGACATCGTCGAGGTGAACGGCGAGGACCGCTCCAAACGCGGTAAACGCGGCGGTCGCAAGCGCCTCTTCGAGCTAAAGGACGGCACCCACGTCATACTCCCGGACAACCAGCCTCCTCCCGAGAACGCCCGCGACTTGCTCGGACCACTCCAAGCCTCCGGCGACCTCCCGGCGCTGCGGGAGCGCGTCCTGGAGCAACTCTCCTCCGGCCGGTACACACTCTGACGAGCAGTGACGCGCCTCTACCTAATATGGGCTAGAAAAACGTCAGTCAATATTGTGATTAAAAGATCAACCATTTGCGCGATGTCCTCTTATCGTTCGTAGAGCATCATTAACGGTACTTAGAAGTACCTGCTCCGAAAGGAAGAGCGATGGAAGACCTCTCGACAACCGCCGGACCCCGTTCCATCATCTGTCCGGCCTGCGAAGCGGGCCACCTCCAGACTCTCGGGCGCGACTCCCGCCGCTGCGACGAATGCGGGTCCCTGATCTCGGGCCCGGTCCTCAAGACGCTTGAGGACATCCTCACCCTCCCGGACGTAATCGGCGCTCACGCCTGCGAATGCGGCCACCCGGAAATGCGCCGCCTCCCCGACGGCGTGTACTTTTGCCCGTCGTGCGGCTCGGAGGTCCTGCCACCCTCCACCACCCCGACCACATGGAAGTCCCCGGACCACAGCGAAGCGTACTGGTGCGGCTGGCTCGACGGTCGCTACCGGGAGATCCCATCTTTCCATAACAACCACCGCCTGAGCAGTTGGGACGAGGCCCACGACCGCCTCGACTACTACCGAGGCCACCGCGCCGGCCGCGAGGCTCGCCTGGCGAAGCTCCAGCTCCCCGCCGCGTCCTGACCGCTTCCCGACACGCGTCGGAACCCGCCTCGACCTACGTCCCCCGCGAGCTGATCACCAGATAGTAGCTGCACGCGCCCTCGCCCGCGTTATCGAAGCGGTGCGGCACGTCAGCCTCGAAGTACACTGCGTCGCCCTCTCCGAGCAGATGCTCCTCACCACCGAGCACGGCCCTCAAGGTGCCTTTCTCGACCACGATGTATTCCTCCACGCCCCGCCGGTGTGGCGGGAACTCGCCGGAGGTGGAGCCTTCCGGGATCTCGTTGCGGATAAACTCCACGCCCCGGCCCCCGAAGCTCGGAGAGAGTAGCTGGCGCTCGAAGCCCGTCTCGGGGTCGTGCATGGTCATGCGCCTCTCCTTTGGCATCACGACCACCTCGCGGCGCTCCTCCACGCCGGCTAGTTGGGAGAGCGTGACCTCCAGCCCCTCGGCGAGCTTCGCGGCTATTACGAGGGTCGGGTTCTTCTCGCCGCGCTCGAGTTTTGAGATCATAGCGCGGCTCACCCCCGACCGCTCCGCCAACCCCTCAAGCGTCAACCCCCGCTCCCGCCGCAACTTCCGCACCCGAACCCCAAGCCGCTCAGTCGCCACCGCCTCCGCTATCCCCGTACCGGCCATTGCGTTCCTCTCGTCCTTTTGGTAGAAGTAATTCTAACATGGTAGATATACTCGGTATAGTGGTCGCACTCGCGCCTTTTCTGGTGGCGGTGGTGGCTCTGGTGCTGTTGCGGCGGTCGGCTCTGTGGGCGGGGTTTGCGGCGCTTGGGGCGGCGTTAGCGGGGGCAATTCTGTGGCCGGAGTTGGATGCCCTTCGGGTACCGGGGGCGTTGTTGGATGGAGCGGGGACTTCGGCGCGGGTGTTGTACGTCTTGTTTGGGGGGTTGTTGCTGTACAACCTGCTCTCGGCGGGTGAGGCGGTCGAGGCGGTGTCGCGGTATTTGGGGCGGTTGGAGCCTGAGAAAGAGGCCCTGGCGGCAGGGGTGGTGGTTGGAGCCGCGCCCTTCTTCGAGTCGGTTACGGGGTTTGGGGTGGCGGTGGTTATTAGCGCGCCGATATTGCTCGCCGCGGGGTTCTCGCCGTTAAAGGCGGCGGTGTTGGCGAGTTGGGGGCAGTGCGCGGTGCCGTGGGGAGCGCTTGGGGTTGGGACCGTGATCGGGGCGGATCTCGCCGGGATGAGCTTCCGTGACCTTTCGACAGCAAGCGCCTATCTGAACCTTCCTCTCTATCCCATCTACGGCGTGGCCGCCGTCGCTCTGGCGGGAGGCATCGGCGGCGTGCGGCGACACGGGCCGGAAACGGTTCTGCTGGGGATCATCGCGGGAGCCGGTACGCTGCTCACGAGCCTGTACCTCGCGCCGGAGCTTTCGGGGGCGGTCGGTGGGTTGTGCGCGACTGCCGCGTTCCTGGCGCGGAGGTGGCGGCGAGCGACGGGCGTTCCAGGTCGGGCGCTGCTGCCCTACGGGTTCCTGCTGGTGCTGCTCGCGGTGGCTAGTGGCGTAAGCGTAGTCAGGGAGGCTCTGGAGCGGCTGGGGCCAATTTTCACGGGACCGGGGCTGCCGTTGCTGCTGGCGGCGGGCTTCACGGCTGTGGTGTTCGGGATCGGCGCGGCGGAGACGGGCCGGGCCGTGCGCGGTACGGTCGCGCAATGGTTGCCCACGGCTGGGGCGGTATTGACCTTCGTGCTCGCGGGCGAGGTGGTCGCCGGTAGCGGAGCGGCGGCTCTGTTGGCTTCGGCTGCGGGGTCGCTCGGACCTATTTATCCGGCTGTCTCGCCGGTACTGGGGGCGTTGGGAGGCGCTTTGACCGGCTCCAATGCCGCTTCCAACGCGCTGTTCATGCCGTTGCAGGTCGAGGCGGCTCGGGGGGTGGGAGTCCCGGTTGAGATCACGGCTGCGGTCCAGAACGTCGCCGGTAGCCACGCCAGCCTGCTCGCCCCGCAGCGCATGGTGCTTGCGGCGACGGCGGTCGGTCTGCTGGGCCGGGAAGGTGAGATCCTCCGCTACGCGATGGCCCCGGTCGCCGTCTCGATCGTGATACTCGCGGGGATCGGGCTTCTTTGGTAGCCGTCGGCCCCGGACGCGGGTGTTCAGGGGTCTGATCGTCGGATACTCGTCATCACAGCTATCGTCGACGACATCGAATACGGTATTAGCGAGCGTGCCGGCGCTTGCTCTCTACCAGTCGTAGGCTGCTGGGCGACGGTTCTTGAGGGACGGAAACTCTTCGCGGAAGCGGTCGAGGTAATCGAGGTCTAGTTCGGCCAGGGCGTGGCCGTCACGGTCGGGGCAGGTGGCCAGGACGGTACCCCACGGGTCCACGATCATGGACCGCCCATATGTCCAGCGCCCGTCCGCTTTCTGGCCCCACTGAGCCGGAGCGACTACGAACGCCTGGTTCTCAACGGCCCGCGCCCGCAGCAGAAGTTCCCAATGGTCCTTGCCGGTTTGCAAGGTAAACGCCGCCGGAACGGTCATAACCTCCGCACCGCGTAGGGCGAGCAGCCGATACAACTCCGGGAAGCGTACGTCGTAGCAGACCGTGAGGCCGAGCGTCGCAGGGCCGGCTTTCGCCGTGACGATCTCCTCGCCGGGCTCGATGTTCTTGCTCTCCAGGTACTCGCGGTCGGGAGCCTTTACGTCGAACAGGTGGATCTTACGGTACACCGCCGATAACTGCCCGTCCGGCGAGAAAAGCGTGGAGGTATTATGCAGTTTCGTGGCGTTGGGCTGGTTTTCTAGGATGGATCCCCCGAGGACGTATATTCCTAGTTCGCGGGCCAGGTCGCCCAGGAATTTCGTCGTGGGGCCGGGAATTGGCTCGGCGTTATCGCGATAGACCTTGTCAAGGCCGTGGCAGCTCCATAGCTCCGGCAGAGCGACGAAGTCCGCGCCGGCAGCTACGGACGAGCGGATCAAACGCTCCGCTGTTTGGAAGTTCTCGCCTTTGTCCGGCGTGGAGGACATCTGTATCGCCGCCGCTACCAGCTTGCGTTCGCTCATTCGCTGTCCCCTTTCGTCGACCCCGGATCGGGGCTTTCGTCCCACAGCCCCTGTTCGAGGACGTTTTTTCGTCCGAATTCCCTCAGCGACAGGTGATGCCGAGCAGTCTGTAAGAGCGCCTCAAGCGGCATCATACCAACCAGCTCCATCCACTCCACCTTCGAGCCATACCCGGAAGCCGCCTCGCGCACGGCTTCGAGGGCCACCGGAAGCGAGGTCTTTTCGAGGTCGGTCAGGTTCATGGAGACTTGCGCCCGGCCACCCACGAGCAGCCCGAGAGCTTTGAGGCCCGGTAAGCCGCCGTCGCGCTCGCGTATCCGTTTAGCGACGGCGCGGGCTACTTCCAAATCGGCGGTGTCCAGATAGGCGTTGAAGGCTACGAGAAATTTGCGGGCTCCGACCGCTATCGCGCCCCGGCGCGGGTCCAGGTGCGCGGGACCGTAGTCCGGTCTCCAGGCGGGCTCCTTTATCCGGGTGGCCAGGCCCGCGTAGACGCTGCGACGCAGGTCGGCCAGGTTGCGGCGGTGCGGGGCGGTGGTGGCGTGTTCGTAGAGGTAGACGGGGAAGCCGAGTTCGCCTAGTTTCTCTCCGGCTTGTCGGGCCAGATGGATGGCGTCGTCCATCGTCGCGCCTTCGAGGGGGATGAAGGGAAGTACGTCAAGGACGCCGATGCGGGGGTGTACGCCGGTCTGGGTGGAGAGGTCTATCTCTTCGGCGCAGGCGGAGGCCAGGGCGGTGGAGGCTTCGACGAGCGGGGCTTCTTCGCCGACGAAGGTTAGGACGCTGCGGTTGTGGTCCGGGTCGGAGTGGAGGTCGAGGACGCGGACGTTTGGGACAGCCTGGACGGTGTCGGTTATACGATTGATCTTCCGCCGGTCGCGGCCTTCGCTGAAGTTTGGGACGGCCTCGAAGAGCATGGCCTCTAGCGGGTGCCCATGGCGCGGTCGAGGTGTACGGCGGCGCTGATTAGGGCGAGGTGTGTGAAGGCTTGAGGGAAGTTGCCCAGGGCCTCGCCGGAACGACCGATCTCCTCGGCGTACAGGCCAACGTGGTTAGCGTAAGAGAACATCTTTTCGAGGGCGAGGCGCGCTTCTTCGTGGCGGCCGGACCGTGTGAGGCATTCGACGAGCCAGAACGAGCATAAGCTGAAGCTGCCCTCGTCTCCGGCGAGACCGTCGGGGGCGGCGGTGTCGACGTTGTAGCGGTCCACGAGCGTGTCGTAGGTAAGTTCTTTTTGGATGTTGTCGAGCGTCGAGATCCAACGCGGGTCCGTCGGCCCGACGAACTTGACGAGCGGCATGAGCAGCAGCGAAGCGTCCAGCGCGTCCGAGCCGTAATACTGAACGAAACTCCCCTTCTCCGCGTTCCAGCCCTTCTCCATCACCTCTTCGTAGATGCGGTCGCGCTCCTGTTTCCAGTTTCCGTTGCCCGCCGGTAGCCCGCGCTGGCGCGAGATGCGTCCGGCGCGCTCCAGGGCGACCCAACTCATCACCTTCGAGGAAACAAACTGCCGACGACCACCCCGGACTTCCCACATGCCCTCGTCCGGGTCTTGCCAGTTGTCGGCCAGCCAGTCGAGGACGCGGCGCAAGTTCGTCCAAACGTCGTAGTCTAGGGGAGCGCCGCGTTTGTTGTAGAGGTATGCGGCGTCCAGGACGGCGCCGTAGATATCTAGTTGGACTTGGTCTTTGGCGGCGTTGCCGAGGCGCACGGGGCGCGAGTTCATGTAGCCGGAGAGGTGGTCGAGTTCCGTCTCGGGCGTGTCGGAGCGTCCGTCGATGCCGTAGAGCGGTTGCAAAAGACCATCGCTGTCGGTGACGCAGCGGTCGCGCAGCCAGCCCATAAAGGCCCCGGCCTCTTCGTCGAAACCGATGGAGAGCAGGGCGTAGAGGGCGAAGGCCGAGTCGCGCAGCCAGGTGTAGCGGTAGTCCCAGTTGCGCTCGCCCCCGATCTTCTCTGGCAATCCCATCGTCGGAGCCGCGACCAGAGCGCCGGTTGGATCGTAGACCATCAGCTTCAAGGCCAGCGCGGAACGCTGGACGTTCTCTCGCCACCGACCGCTATACGTGCAGCGCGAGATCCAACGCCGCCAATACCCCAACGTCTCCCCGAGCAACGCCTCGAACTCCCCATCCGAGAGCGCGTCAACATCACCGTCCTGCGCACCCTGCAACAGACAGAATGTTGCCCGCTCTCCCTCGCCCAAAGTGAACCGCGCCCCGGCGGAGCCGCCGTCTCCCTCCTTCAGCGGCACCTCGCTCGACAGGGTAAGGGCGGCGTCCGGGGACTCGAAGGTCACGCCGCTCTTGCCGGTCGAAACGGCGTGTTTGGCGCGGGCGTAGTCGAAGGCGGGTCGGCACTCGATCTCGAAGGCGATGCTGCCCCGGATGACGCGGGCGTTGCGGACGAGCCGGTGACGGTCCTTCGGGCCGTTTGGGATAGGCATGAAGTCCAGGACCTCGGCCATGCCGTTCGCACAGAAAAAGCGGGTCAAGAGGACGTTGGTGTCGGGAAGGTAGATCTGCTGGCTCCGAACGTACTCGACCGGGCGAAGATAGAAATGCCCGCCGATCCCGTCGTCCAAAATGGAGGCGAAGACGCTCGGGGAATCGAAGGCCGGCAGACACAGCCAGTCGATGGTCCCGTCGGTGCCGACCAAAGCGGCGGTGTGGAGGTTGCCGATCACACCGTGATCCTCTATAGGCAGATAGCTCACTATTCAGACCTCGGCTTCCGTGGAAGGGACTCGAAGCATTTTACTGGTAACAGTACCGCGTCGGCTACACGAAGCCGCTAAAACCTGACGACCAGCACGCCGCCGGTGATGATCAGGGCGACGCCTGCCGCTTTCAAGAGGCTAAAGTCCGCCGCAGTGCCGAGCCATCCGAGGCTGTCGAGGACGAGACCGACGATGAGTTGAGAGGCGATCACCAACGATAGCGTCCGCGCGATCCCCTGCTGTCCGGCGGAGAAAGCGATGCTCCCCACGATAAACGCCCCAAGAAACCCTGAACAAACACCATAAAGCACAGCCCGCCCCGTAACCTCGGGCCGCGTGGTCAGCAGCAGGACCGTGAGTGCGACCGCGCCGGTGGTAAACCCAGAGACGGCGACGAGCCCCACCGGACCCAGAACCTTCTGCGCCGCCGACGTAAGGCTAGTCTGCACGGCGACGGCCACGCCCGCCATCAACGTCACCAGCAAAGCCAACCTCATACGCACCCCTTCAGCCGCTCGACGGCGGCGATCCGAACAATTCGTCCGGTCAAGATAACAGACCGGCGCGCTCCGACCTTGTTTTGCCAATATGAACGGCGGGAATACGGTAAGCTGAACCGCGATAGTGCGGTAGCACAGCTATAAAAGGGAGACACAGCATGGAAGAGTTGCTCGGCGGAACCAGGATCACGTACCTCGGCCACTCGGCTTTTCGGATAGTAACCGCGGGCGACGAGCAGATCCTCATCGACCCGTTTCTGTCCCAAAACCCCCAGACGCCCGAGAACCTCAAGACCGTCGGCGAGTGCGACACCATCCTCCTCACCCACGGCCACTTCGACCACATGGGCGACACCATCCAGATAGCCAAAGATACCGGCGCTACGGTGGTTGCGAACTTCGAGATATTCTCCTATTTGCAGTCCCAGGGTGTGGAGAACTCCATGCCCTTGCAGAAGGGTGGCACGGCGCAGGTCGGCGGCGTAAAGGTTACGGCGACGCACGCCTTTCACTCGTCCAGCATCCAGCTTGAGGACGGGTCTTCGATCTACGGCGGCGAGCCGATGGGGTACGTGATCGAGTTCGAGAGCGGCTTCAAGCTCTACCACGCGGGCGACACCGCCGTCTTCGGCGACATGAGCCTCATCGGGGATCTCTACGC
>JACDDK010000202.1 GCA_013817025.1 Rubrobacter sp. | reverse complement strand
ATAAAAGTATCCTCGGCGACGGCGGGGCTCTCGCGGGGCCTCAGCACTTTCATCGGTGGCGACAAGAAGAAGAGCGCACCGAAGAAGGAGGGGAGCTAGAGATGCCGGGTTGGGGCAAGATCGTGACCGGCGCCATCATCGGCGTGGCCGGTACGATCTACGCGACGAACGAGGAGGCCCGAAAGAACTTACCCAAAGCCGCCCGCGACCTTCCCGTAAGCGTCCGGCGGCGCTTCGAGAGCGCCGTCGCCGCCGCCCGCGAAGCATCCACCACGCGCCGGGAGGAAATACTGCGCGAATTAGAGGGCCACGGGGGTGGGGATCACGCCTCTCGCGGCATCCACCCGGCAGGCCCGGACGACGGTGCCGCACCACCAGCCGGACCTGTCGAGCCGGCGGAAAAACGACCCACCACCGCACCTTTGAAGGAGGATGTTTAGTTTGGTCGAGGGAGACCGCGAGTACGCTTACCTCACGATACCGGCGGCGGGCGAGTTTCGAGCGTGCGCCGGTTTGATCCTGGCCGGCATGGCCGTCCGGGCGAAGGTCGGGGTCGGGGCGCTCGAAGAGTCCGTGGAGGTGCTGGAGAGTTTTCACACGGGCGACACGCCCACCACTTACAGGTTCTCGCTGGAGGCCGATGGCGTCGTGGCCGAGGTCGAAAAGGATAATTCCGAATGGAACACGGTGGTGGAGCTAGTATCTTGAACCGACGTTACCGGCGGCCGGACAAGGCTCGAACAAAGCGGCTGCTTCGCCGGTATCACAAGCATGGCGACCAGCACGCCCGCGAGCAGGTGATTCAAGAACAATTGCCGCTCGTGGAGTTTCTGGCACGCAAGTTTGCGGGGCGCGGGGAGCCGGTGGAGGATCTAGTTCAGGTCGCGTCTATCGGGCTCATCAAAGCCGTCGACCGCTTCGACGTGGACCGCAACATCGAGTTCTCGACCTACGCCACGCCCAACATCCTCGGGGAGATCAAACGCTATTTCCGGGACAAGGGCTGGGCCATGCGCGTGCCGCGCGGTTTGCAAGAGCTTCGGGCGGCGGCTAAAGACGTGATCCGGGACGAGACCATAAGAAGCGGACGCTCGCCATCCATCCAAGACCTCTCCAAAACCCTGCAATCCGACCCCGAAAGCGTGGCCGAGGCTCTCACTCTAGGCCGCGCTTACAATACGTCGAGCCTCGACGCGCCGGTTAGTCAGGACGACTCCGAGGGCGACACCATCATAGACCTTCAAGCCGACGACAACGCCATTCTCGAAGGGCTCGAAGACGGCATATTGCTCAGGAACGCTATGACGGGGCTCAAGGATCAGCAGCGCGAGATCCTGAATCTCCGCTTCAACGAGGGGAAAACACAGACCGAGATCGCCGACCATATCGGCGTCAGCCAGATGCACGTCTCGCGTCTGCTCCGCCGCGCCCTGGACGATCTCAAACGCGAGTTGACCGAGGTTGAGAACGGTCACTAGCAAAGCCCGGCGAGAAAAGTACAATACCGCTTTATGACTAGCGACGAAATCCGCCAAAAGTTCCTCGACTTCTTTGTCGAGCGGGGCCACCGCCTCTATCCAAGCTCCTCGCTCGTACCCCACAACGACCCGACCGTCCTGCTAACCACCGCCGGTATGCAGCAGTTCATAAACTACTTCACCGGCCAGGATCGCCCACCGAGCTCCCGCGCCACAAGCTCCCAAAAGTGCTTCCGCGCCTCGGACCTCGAAGAAGTCGGCGACGCCACGCACCTTACCTTCTTCGAGATGCTCGGCAACTTCTCCTTCGGCGACTACTTCAAGAAAGAAGCCATCGAGTTCGCGTGGGATTTCCTGACGCGGGAGTTGGAGATCGCGCCGGAGAAGCTCTGGATCACGATCTTCGAGGGAGACGAGAACGCACCCGAGGACATCGAGGCTAAAGACCTCTGGATGAGCGTCGGTGTCCCCGAAGAACGCATCTTCGGACTTCCGAAGAGCGAGAACTGGTGGGGACCACCCGGAGACTCTGGACCGTGTGGCCCATGCTCCGAGGTCTACTACGACTACGGCGAGGAACTTGCAAATGGTAATCCGCACACCGACCCTAAATACGGCCCCGGCGGCGACGAGGGCGACCCTCGTTTTTTGGAGATCTGGAACCTCGTCTTCAACCAGTACGAACAGCGCAAAGACGGAACGCTCACGCCACTTGCCAAGCCCGGCATCGACACTGGCATGGGCCTCGAACGCACGGCGGCTGTGTGCCAGGGCGTTCGTTCCGTGTACGAGACGGATCTCTACGCCCCGATCTTCACCCGGCTTGACGAGCGCGGCGGCGTAAAGCTCGGTGACGCACCCGAGACCGACCGCGCCCTGTACATCCTCGCGGACCACTCGCGGGCGATGGCGTTTCTGATCGCCGACGGCGTGCGTCCCGGCAACCAGCGCCGCGAGTACGTGCTGCGGCGCATCATACGCCGGGCGACGCGGGAGGCTTGCGGCCAGTTGGGAATGGGAGCGGCGGAGATATCGGACCTCGCGGACGTGGTCGTCGAGTGCGTGGGCGGCGTGTACCAGGAGTTGCGGCTGGCCCGGGAGGACATCCGGCGTGTGGTCACGGAC
>JACDDK010000032.1 GCA_013817025.1 Rubrobacter sp. | reverse complement strand
GGGGACAACACGGTGATGAACGTGGAGTTGATAGCGCCGATAGCGATGGACGAGGGGCTCAACTTCGCCATTCGCGAGGGTGGACGCACCGTGGGCGCGGGCGTCGTCACCGAGATCGTGGAGTAGGATCTAGCGTAGCGGATATTTGGGGGGCGGCGATAATGCCGCCCCTGTGATTTGGAGGAATGTTGTGCGACAATTGGTAACGCTGGCTTGTGATGAGTGCAAGCGCCGGAATTACAATAGCCGTAAGAACCGGCGTAATACCCCGGATCGCATCGAGCTAAAGAAGTTTTGTCCGTGGTGTCGGCAGCATACGGCGCACCGGGAGACCCGCTAGAGCCGGGTCGGATAGAGGGCAGTAGCTCAGTTGGAAGAGCAGCGGTCTCCAAAACCGCAGGTCGTGGGTTCGAGTCCCTCCTGCCCTGCTCTGTCGGAAAAAGCCAGGCGAGGATACGATGGGTAAGAGAAGAGGCCCCGGTACTGGGGCCGCCAAAAAACCGCAGCAGCAGGCCCAAAAGCAGCCGCAGAAAAAAGGTTTCTTCGCGGGCATCCGGGACTTCGTCGTGGGCGTTCGCAAAGAGTTGTCGAAGGTGAGTTGGCCGAATCGGGATCAGCTTCGCCAGAGCACGACGGTTGTTATTATCATCGTGGTGGTCTTGGGGCTCTACGTGGCCGCCTGGGATTTCGTGTTCCAGAACTTGGCGCGCCTCATCTTCCTGTAGTCGCTAGGAGCGTTTAGTTTTGAAGAAGTGGTACGTCATAAACACATACTCCGGTCACGAGAACAAAGTCCGCACGACCATGGAGCGCCGGATCGAGTCGCTTGGACAGGGCCGGCATTTCGGTGAGGTCCGGATCCCGACCGAGAGCGTCATCGAGATCAAGGACGGTAAGAAGGTCCCCGTGGAGCAGCGCCAGTTTCCCGGCTACATCCTGGTGAAGATGGATATGAACATCGACTCGTGGCAGCTTGTGCGCCAGACGCCGGGCGTCACCCAGATCGTGGGCAACGGCGATACGCCGCTGGCTTTGAGCCGAGCGGAGGTCGAGCGGTTATTGCATCCGGGCGAGGCGGCGGAGCAGCAGCGGGAGAAGGTTCGGACGACGGTGGACTACACTGTTGGAGAGACGGTCAAGGTCATTGGCGGGCCGCTCTCGGACTTCACCGGCGCGATCTCGGACATCAACGTGGATCAGTCGAGGCTTAAGGTTCTGGTCTCGATCTTCGGGCGGGAGACACCAGTGGAACTCTCGTTTAATCAGGTAGCCAAACTCTAAAACTATAGGAAAGGCATCTCATGGGTAGAGGACGCGGGCGTCGCGTAGCGCGCAAATTGAAATTGCAGGTGACGGGTGGACAAGCGAATCCCGCACCCCCGGTTGGGCCAGCTCTGGGCCAGGCTCAGGTGAACATTGGGGAGTTCGTGCGGCAGTTCAACGAGGCCACGCGGGACCGGATGGGTCAGGTGGTGCCGGTCGAGATCACGGTCTTCGAGGACCGCTCGTTTACGTTCGTCACCAAGACTTCTCCGGCGGCTTACTTGCTGCGTCAGGCGGCGGGTATCGAGAAGGGGAGCGGCGAGCCGAACAGCAGCAAGGTCGGTGCGGTCAGCCGGGCGCAGATCGAGGAGATAGCCAAAACCAAGATGCCGGACCTCAACGCCGCCGATATGAACGGCGCGGCGAAGATCGTCGAGGGGACGGCTCGGAGCATGGGGATTACGGTCAATGGGTAGGAAACTTTTAGAGCAGAAGCAGCGGATCGACACCGAACGCCTCTACGCGCCGCGTGAGGCGCTGGAGCTTCTCAAGAGCCTCGAAGGCGCGAAGTTCGACGAGAGCTTCGAGGCGCACGTCAACCTCAACGTGGACCCGCGGCGCGCGGATCAGATGGTGCGTGGCACCTTGATGCTCCCGAACGGCACCGGTAAGACCCGCCGCGTCGCCGTCTTCGCGGTCGGTGATAAGGCCCGCGAGGCCGAAGAGGCCGGCGCGGACGTTGTCGGGGCCGATGACCTCGCGGCTCGCATTCGGGACGAGAACTTTATGGAGTTCGACGTGGCTGTCGCAACGCCGGATCAGATGAGCGTCGTAGGACGTCTCGGGCAGGTGCTCGGGCCGCGCGGGCTGATGCCGAACCCGAAGAGCGGGACGGTCACCATGGACGTGGGCCGGGCGGTTGAGGACATCAAGAAGGGCAAGATCGAATACCGCGTGGACCGCTACGGCATTATCCACTCCATCTTCGGCAAGAAGTCCTTCGACCTCGACAGCCTGGTAACGAATTACTTCGCTTTGCGCGAGGAATTGCAGAGGGTGCGGCCGGCACCGGTCAAGGGGCGGTATTTCAAGTCCATTACGCTGACAACGACGATGGGACCATCGGTGAAGGTTGACCCTTCGGTGGAGAAGGAGTAACATCTGCCGCACGGTTCAAGTAAATAGAGTAGACCAGAGACAGCCGGGGTCCGAGAGGACTTAATCAACCGGTCGAGGTTGCGGAAAACTTTGTGGGTTAGCCCCGAGTGCCTCTGCGGCCTCGGGGCTAGTTGTTTGGCGGAGGAGTTGGTGTGAAGAGGGTAGATAAAGAGAAGGTGATCGAGGACCTCGCCGGGAAGTTGCGCGGTGGCTCGGCTGTCCTGGTGGATTATCAGGGCATCAATGTGGCGCAGAGCACGGACTTGCGCCGCGAGAGCCGGGAGAATGGCGTGGAGTTCGTCGTGGCAAAGAACACGCTCACGAAGCGGGCGGCGGACCAGGCTGGTATCGAGGGCTTGGAACAGTTTCTCGTGGGGCCGACGGCTCTGGCGTTCTCGGAGGACCCGGTGGCGAGCGCGAAGCTGATGGCGAAGTTCGCGGATCAAGTCGAGTCGTTCATGCTCAAGGGCGGTATCCTCGAAGGCGACCGGGTGTTGGACGAAGCCGAGGTCGTGGCTTTGAGCAAGCTGCCAAGCCGCGAGCAGTTGTTGGCGCAGCTCATTGGGGCGATACAGTTCCCGATTGCAGGCCTGGTCAATGTGCTGAACGCGCCGATTCGGAACCTGGCGGTCGTGATGAGCCAGGTGGCGGAGCAGAAGTCCGCGCAGGAACAACAGCAGTAGAAAAGCAACGCAAACAGGAGGAAAGAGAATGGCTCTAGGCAATCAGGAGATACTCGACGCGATCAAGGAGAAGTCGGTCCTCGAAGTCTCCGAACTGGTGAAGATGTTCGAGGAGGAGTTTGGTGTTTCGGCGGCGGCCTTCGCGGCGGCCCCGGCGGCTGGCGGTGCGGCTGGTGACGGCGCGGCCCCAGCGGCGGAGGAGCAGACCGAGTTCGACGTCGTGCTCACGGGCGCGGGCGCGAAGAAGATTCAGGTGATCAAGGAAGTTCGCGCCGCCACCGGCCTCGGCCTCAAGGAGGCGAAGGCCCTCGTGGACGACGCCCCGAACCCGGTGAAGGAGGCCATTTCCAAGGAGGACGCCGACGCCCTCAAGGCCAAGCTGGAAGAGGCTGGCGCTACCGTCGAACTGAAGTAGGCTTCAGCCGTCGGATCCCAACCGGACGGCGGAATATAGCGCAAAGGAGACACCGTCGTATAATCGCGACGGTGTCTCTCTTCGTGTGGCGCGTTGCGGATGGGTGTGCTATATTGCCCGGCGTCGGGAGGTGGTTTGGCCGACGATCATATTTATTCCATAGAGCGCCGCTCGCGTACCTTGACTTACCCTGCTTGTGGGGGTAAGATGTTCGTCTGCGTGTTTAGCCGTTCTTCAACAATCCAGCCCGGAGGAGAACCAACTTGGTAAGCCCTATTGTGCGCCGTAACCGGCACCCTTATGCCCGGATGCAGACAGCCGATTTTCAGGTGCCGCCTTTGGTGGAGATACAAATTCAGTCTTTTGAGAAATTTTTACGGGAGGGTATTCAGCGTACCCTTACGGACATTTCGCCCATCGAGGACTACACGGGTTCCTACGCCGTGGAGTTTGGTGAGTCGTATTTCGAGGATCCGCAGGACCCTATAGAGGTTTGCATCTCGAAGGATAAGACCTACGCGGCACCGTTGTTCGTGAAGGTTCGCTTTATCATCAAGGAGACGGGGGAGCTTCGGGAGCAGGATGTCTTTATGGGCGACTTCCCGCTCATGACCGAGTCGGGGACTTTTATTATCAACGGCACGGAGCGCGTCGTGGTGACGCAGCTCGTGCGGTCGCCGGGTGCTTATATTATGGAGCCGAAGGACGTTAGCAAGCAGGTCCTTACGGCGAGCCTCATGCCGAGCCGCGGCTCGTGGCTGGAGTTTGAGGTGGAGCAGAAGGGCTTCATCTCCGTCCGCATTGACCGGAAGCGGAAGTTGCCCGTTACGGTGTTGTTGAAGGCGCTGGACATGGGGGGACCCGAGGAGATCCTGCAGCGCTTCGACAGCTCGTGGCTCATACGGAACACGCTGGAGAAGGACTTGACCACGTCCCGCGACGAGGCTCTGCTGGAGGTCTTCCGGCGGCAGCGTCCCGGCGAGCCGGTCAACGTCGAGAACGCTCAGAACCTCGTGGACGGGCTGTTCTTCGACGCGAAGCGGTACGACCTTTCGGAGGTTGGGCGCTATAAGGTCAACAAGAAGCTCAAGCTGGAAGTCCCTCTGGAGACGCACACGCTTACCATCGAGGACATCGAGGGGCTGTTGAAGCGGCTCATGGAGATCTCGGGCGAGGTCGCGGAGGAAGAAGAGTTTGGCCGGGTCAACTACGAGCGCATCCGGGGTCGGCTCGACGAGTACGAGCATTTCGGCAACCGGCGTCTTAGGACGGTCGGGGAGCTCGTGCAGGAGGCGTTCCGCATTGGGATGTACCGCATGGAGCGGGTCGTGCGCGAGCGCATGACGACCCAGGACACCGATACGATCACGCCGCAGACCGTGGTGAACACGAAGCCGGTCGCGTCCGCGATCAAGGAGTTCTTCGGCTCCTCGCAGCTATCGCAGTTCATGGACCAGACGAATACGTTGAGCGGCCTGTCGCACAGGCGCAGGCTCTCTGCGATGGGTGCGGGTGGTTTGAGCCGCGAGAGGGCGCCAATAGAGGTACGGGACGTGCATCCGACGCACTACGGCCGGATGTGTCCGATAGAGACGCCGGAGGGTCCGAACATTGGGCTCATCGGCCAGCTCTCCACCTACGCGACGGTCGACAAGTACGGCTTTGTCCAGACGCCTTACCGGAAGGTCGTGGACGGGAAGGTAACCGAGGAGATCGAGTACCTCTCGGCCGATGAAGAGGAAGAGCTCACCATCGCGCAGGCCAACACGCCTGTCGACCTCAAGACCGGACAGATAGACAAGGACGCCCAGATCCTGGCGCGGAGGCGCGGCGGCGACGTTGCGACCGTCTCGCCGGAGGAAGTCGACTACATGGATGTCGCGCCGCTTCAGACGGTCTCCGTGGGTACGGCGCTCATACCGTTCTTGGAGCACGACGACGCGAACCGGGCGCTCATGGGGGCGAACATGCAGCGTCAGGCGGTTCCGCTGCTTCGCAGCCAGGCCCCGTATGTTGGGACCGGTATGGAGTTCCGGGCGGCGGCGGATACCGGCGACGTGCTGCTGGCGCGTCGGGGTGGAAGCGTCGAGCGGGTAACGGCGGAGAGGATCTCGATCCGGCGCGAGGACGACGAGGTGGACGAGTACCGCCTGCGAAAGTTCGCCCGTTCCAACCAGGGTACGTGCGTCAACCAGCGACCGTTGGTTAGCGAGGGCGAGAGTATCGAGCCTGGTACGGTGCTGGCGGACGGCTCCTCGACCGATCAGGGCGAGTTGGCTCTTGGCAAGAACATGCTCGTGGCTTTCATGCCGTGGGAAGGGTTCAACTTCGAGGACGCCATCATTATCTCGGAGCGCATAGTCAAGGACGACGTGCTCACCTCTATACATATCGAGGAGTACGAAGTCCAGGCGCGGGACACCAAGCTGGGTCCCGAGGAGATCACACGGGACATCCCCAACGCCTCGGACGACGTTTTGATGAACCTCGACGCCGATGGCTTGATCCGCATAGGCGCGGAGGTTGGTTCCGGTGACGTGCTGGTAGGCAAGGTCACGCCGAAGGGCGAGTCCGAGCCGACGCCGGAGGAGAAGCTGCTCCGGGCCATCTTCGGTGAGAAGGCGCGTGAGGTGAAGGATTCGTCCTTGAAGGTTCCTCACGGTGCGGCGGGCGTCGTTATCGACGTGAAGCGTTTCAGCCGAGACGATGGTGACGAGCTTCAACCGGGCGTCAACGAGCAGGTCCGCGTATTCGTAGCGAAGAAGCGCAAGATCGCGGAGGGCGACAAGCTCGCCGGACGCCACGGCAACAAGGGCGTCATCTCCAAGATCGTGCCGGAAGAGGACATGCCGTACATGGAGGACGGGCGTCCGGTGGACGTCATCTTGAGTCCCCTAGGCGTGCCGAGCCGGATGAACATCGGTCAGATCCTCGAAACGCACCTCGGCTGGGCCGCGAGTCAGGGCCTCGGCGAGAACGGTGGAGAGCCGACGTTCGTCTCGACCCCGGTCTTCTCGGGCGCCGATGTCGAGGATATCGACGAGGCCATCGAGAAGGTGCGTACCAGCACCGGGGCTGCGGTCGGAATGGGGCGCGGCGGTAAGGTCACGCTGCGCGACGGCCGCACCGGCGAGCCGTTCGACGGACGGATCACGGTCGGTTACATGTACATATTGAAGCTCTTGCACCTCGTGGACGACAAGATCCACGCTCGTTCGACTGGCCCGTACTCGCTGGTCACGCAGCAGCCGCTGGGTGGTAAGGCGCAATTCGGCGGGCAGAGGTTCGGCGAGATGGAGGTGTGGGCGCTTGAAGCCTACGGCGCGGCGCACACCTTGCAGGAGCTTTTGACGATAAAGAGCGACGACCGCGTGGGCCGGGTCAAGAGCTACGAGTCGATAGTGAAGGGCGAGAATATACCGGAGCCGGGCGTACCGGCGAGCTTCAAGGTGCTGTTGAAAGAGATGCAGTCGTTGGGGCTCTCGGTCAAGCCGGTGTACAACGCGGAGGCCGCCGTGGAGGATACGGAGCGACGCGATTGGGACGAGGCTGCGAGGGCGTTGGGGATCAACCTCAGCCGCGAGGAGCCGACCGGAAACCTGGACGATGCGCCGGACTTCGGCAAAGGAGGTATCTAGGCGTTGCAGGGACTAGAGCGCGACATAGACATAAACAAACTGGAGAAGATCTCTATCGGCCTCACCTCGGCTGATGAGATCCGGGAGTGGTCTCGCGGCGAGGTAACGAAGCCCGAGACCATCAACTACCGTACCCTTCGCCCCGAGAAGGATGGCCTGTTCTGCGAGCGGATCTTCGGTCCCTCGAAGGACTGGGAGTGCTACTGCGGCAAATACAAGCGCATCCGCTTCAAGGGCATCATCTGTGAGCGTTGCGGCGTCGAGGTAACTCGCGCCCGCGTGCGCCGCGACCGGATGGGCCACGTGGAGCTTGCCGCTCCGATAGCGCACGTGTGGTTCGTGAAGGGCGTACCGAGCCGGATGGGTTATCTGCTCGACATCAGCCCGAAGGACCTAGACCGGGTGCTGTACTTCGCGTCGTCCATAGTAACTTGGGTGGACCGCGAGGAGCGAGCCAACGATATAGATATGCTGCGGGAGCGGGTCGAGGATGAGATCCGCACGCTAGAGGAAGAGCGGGACGAGGAGATCACGGCTACGCAGGCGCTCCGTACCAAGCGCGAGAGCGTTATCAAGGGCGAGTCTTCCGCCGACGAGTTGACGGAGGAATACGAGGATATCCCCGAGGAGGAGCGCGAGGCCGCCATCGGTCGAGTCCACAAGGAGTCCGAGGAGGCTATCGAGGACATCCAGCGCTCGATAGACGAGCAGATGGCGCTCGTGCGCCGTTCCTGGGAGGAGTTCCAGACCCTGGAGCCCCGCCAGATCGTGGACGACGAGGAGTTGTTCCGCGAGATGAAGGACCGCTTCGGCGACGAGTACGGCTACGGCGTGTACTTCCGCGGTGGCATGGGCGCCGAGGCTATCCGCGACCTCATCATTCAGGTGAACCTCGTGGAAGAGGCCGAGGAGTTGCGCGAGGTTGTGAACGACTCCAAGGGCCAGAAGCGCCAGAAGGCCATAAAGCGCCTCAAGGTCGTGGATGCGTTCCGGGTCAGCGGCAACAAGCCGGAGTGGATGATTATGGACGCCGTCCCCGTCCTGCCGCCGGACTTGCGCCCGATGGTGCAACTCGATGGCGGACGCTTTGCCACCTCCGACTTGAACGACCTGTACCGTAGGGTCATCAACCGCAACAACCGTCTGCGCCGCCTGCTGGATCTCGGCGCGCCTGACGTGATCGTGAACAACGAGAAGCGGATGCTTCAGGAGGCCGTGGACGCCCTCTTCGACAACGGACGCCGCGGCCGCGCCGTAACCGGCGCCGGCAACCGCGCCCTCAAATCTCTGAGCGACATGCTCAAGGGCAAGCAGGGCCGTTTCCGCCAGAACCTGCTCGGCAAGCGCGTGGACTACTCGGGCCGTTCGGTTATCGTGGCAGGCCCGAACCTGCAGATGCATCAGTGCGGTTTGCCGCGCCTCATGGCGGTCGAACTGTTCAAGCCGTTTGTGATGAAGGTGCTCGTAGACCGGGCGCTCGCGCCGAACATTCGGAGCGCGAAGCAGATGGTCGAGCGGCTGCGTCCCGAGGTGTGGGACGTGCTCGAAGACGTGGTCAAGGAGCATCCGGTGCTTCTGAACCGTGCCCCGACGCTCCACCGTTTGGGCATTCAGGCTTTCGAGCCGGTGCTGGTCGAAGGCAAGGCTATCCGGGTCCATCCGCTGGTTTGTTCCGCGTTCAACGCGGACTTCGACGGCGACCAGATGGCTGTGCATGTGCCGCTATCGCCCGAGGCTCAGGCCGAGGCGCGGGTATTGATGCTCTCGACGCAGAATATTTTGTTGCCGGCGAACGGGTTCCCGATCGCGGTCCCGTCGCAGGACATGGTGCTCGGTCTCTACTACATCAGCTACTCCGACGAGGGCTTCGAGGACCTCGAGGTCAAGAGCTACATCTCGTCCTACGACGAGGCCGAGGCCGCTTACAAGGAAGGCACGCTCAAGCTGCACGACAAGGTCATCACGCG
>JACDDK010000201.1 GCA_013817025.1 Rubrobacter sp. | reverse complement strand
GGCTGAAACTTACCAGTCCTCGCCGGGCGTCCGGCGGTCGTTTTGCGGGCGGTGCGGGACTTCCTTGTATTACGAAGACGAGCGGTTGCCGGGCGAGGTGTATCTGGCGGTGGGGGTCTTCGACGAGCCGGATAGGTTTCGTCCTACGGAGCATAGTTGGTCCTCTAGCGGGTATGCGGGGATGAAGATCTCGGACGATTTGCCCCATCACGACCAGAGCGCCCGGCCTCGCTAGGGTCCTCACCGGGGCCTAAAAGAGATAGGGATGTGCGATAATATCCGGGCGCTCGCGCCTTTAGAGGTGTGAGAGGGGCGTTGCAGGGCGGCGGTGATCTAGAGAGGTTTTACTGCATGATATCCACCAGTCAGTTCAAGAACGGCGCGGCCATCCGGGTCGATGGCAAGCGGTTTACGATCCTTTACTTCCAGCACGTCAAGCCGGGTAAGGGTGGGGCGTTCGTTCGCACGCGCCTGCGGAACATAGACAATGGCGCCGTGATCGAAAAGACCTTCCGCGCCGGCGAGAAGCTCGAACCCGTCCGTACCGAATCTCGACCGATGCAGTTTCTGTACCGCGAGGACGATCTCTTGCACTTCATGGACACCGGGACCTACGAGCAGACCGCCATCCCGGAATCCGTCATCGGCGAAACCGCCGGTTTCGTAGTCCCGAACGGCACCCTGAGCGTCCTCTCCGCCGACGGCGAGGTCGTGAGCGTGGAGCCGCCGGCGCACGTGGATCTCGAAGTCACCCAGACCGACCCCGGCCTCAAGGGCGACACCGCCCAGGGCGGCAGCAAGCCCGCCACGACCGAGACCGGTCTCGTGGTGCAGGTGCCGCTGTTCGTGAACACTGGCGACCGCGTCCGGGTGGACACGCGCTCCCGCGAGTACCTCACGAGGGTTTGAGCGCCACCTTGAGCCGCCGCAGCGCCCGCAAGCAGGCGTTTCTCGCGCTCTACCAGAGCGATCTGAACGTGCGGCCCGTGGACGACGTCGTCAAGCTTTGGCTCTCGTACCGGGGGACGCTGGACGAGTACGCGCTCGCCGTGGTGCGCGGCGTGGAGAACGACCGCGAGGAGTTGGACGCCATCCTCGAAGAAGTCTCCGCCGGGTGGCCGGTACACCGCATGAGCACCGTGGACCGTACCATCCTACGCATCGCCCTGTACGAGATGCTCTACGTGGATGACGTACCGCCGGAGGTCGCCATGAGCGAGGCCGTCGAGATCGCCATCGGGTTCTCGGGCGAGGAGTCGCCCGCGTTCGTCGGGGGCGTGCTGCGCGGCGCGGCGGAGCTTCAGCGCGGGAAGGTCGAGAGTGGATAGCGCCGCCGGGTCGGCCTCGGCGAGCCGGTGGGAGTCCCACCGGCGGGCGTTCGAGGCATACCTGCGGGGCCTGACCTTCTCCGACGAGCGGCGGTTGGCGGGGCTCGTGGAGGCGATGCGGTATGCGATGCTGGCGGGTGGCAAGCGGGTACGGCCTACGTTGTGTATGGAATGCGCCTGGGTGTTTGGGGCGGACCCGGAGCGGGTGCTGCCGTCGGCGGCGGCTATCGAGTTGATCCACACGTACTCCCTGATCCACGACGATTTGCCCGCTATGGACGACGACGATTACCGGCGCGGGCAACCCACCACGCACAAGAAGTACGGCGAGGCGATGGCGATACTCGCGGGCGACGCTTTCTTCGGGGAGGCGTTGACGCTCATCACCGTGCATCAGAAAGGAACGTGCGAGCAAGTCGTGGAAGTAGTGCGCGAGCTTGCGGATTCGACGGGCGTTGCCGGGATGGTCGGCGGTCAGGTGATGGACATGGACCACACCGGCGTCGGGGCCGGGACCGACCCTGAGACCTTGTTCATGATCCACAAGTACAAGACCGGCGCGCTCATAAAATCCTCGGCGCGCATCGGTGCGATTCTGGCTGGTGTCGGAGAAGAGGAACAGGCGGCCATCTCCGAATACGCCTCGGAGCTTGGCTTGTGCTTTCAGATAGTCGACGACGTACTAAACGCCACCGCCACCACCGCCGAGCTTGGCAAGAGCGCGGGCAGCGACGCCGAGCAGGGCAAGGCCACCTTCGTGGGTGTCTTCGGTCTCGAAGGCGCGCGCCAGGAGGCCGACGCTAGCGTGGAGCGGGCGCTCGCCGCTCTGGAGCGGGTTCACGGGGAGACCTCGGGCCTGCGGGAGATGGCCCTGTTCGTGCGCCACCGGGGGAGCTAAACGCCCCGCATGAGCCCCACGGAGAGCGCCCCCCGGCGATTGGACGCGCTGCTGGTCGAGCGAGGGCTCGCCGAAAACCGTTCCCGCGCGCAGGGTTTGATCCTCTCGGGCGCCGTGCGTGTCGGGGGCGAGGTCGTCACCAAGTCCGGCGTCCGCGTCGCCGAGGACAAAACAGTCGACGTCGAGCCCGCATCGCCCTACGTCTCCCGCGCCGGAGAGAAACTGGCGCAGGCCCTGGATCAATTCGAGGTCGAAGTCGCGGACCGGGATTGCCTGGACGCTGGTGCTTCGACGGGTGGGTTCACGGACGTGTTGTTGCAGCGCGGGGTCTCGCGGGTTATCTCGGCGGACGTGGGCTACGGGCAACTCGACTGGAAACT
>JACDDK010000200.1 GCA_013817025.1 Rubrobacter sp. | reverse complement strand
AAGCTCGGGGCGTGGTATTAGTAGGGTTTCGCAGGCTACGGGGAGGTTTCGGAGTGGAAGAGCGCGGGTTGGTGGGGCTTGAGGCGCGGACGCCGGATGGCGCGGAGGTCGGGCGCGTTACGGAGGTCGTGGCGGACGAGGAGAGCGGGGAGGTTACGCACGTGATGGTGAGGCGTGGGGAGGAATTGTTCGAGGTCCCGATCTCATCCCTCTCGCTGGACCCGGACGCGGACTTCGCCACCTTCCACACCGACGAGTCGGACGAGGAGCCGGGGGATCACACCGGCGACGAGGAGACGCCGCAGGGTTACGCGCCCTCGCAGTCGGACGTGGATGACTACGAGCACGACGGCCAGTTCGTCACCACGCCAACGGACCCGGACGAGGCCATCTCCCCGGAGGAGGCGCAACGCGAGTCCGGCGAGGCTGGCGGTTGGGAAGACGAGGCTTCGAACACCCCCGAGTCCGGCTACCCGCGCAACGACGTCTACATAGATCCAGACACCGGCGAGGAGGCCGTGGACCTCGCTATGAACGACGGCGACGAACTGGACGACGAGGCGGCGAAGCTGCTCTCCGGGACGGGACTGGAAGTGCGGAGCGCGAAGGACGGCGTCGTAGAGCTAACCGGCGCGGCGGCCTCGCAGGAACAACTCCAAGGTCTCGTAGAGGAGATCCTAGGCCTCACCGAAGTGCTAGACGTGGATACTACGGACGTGGACGTCGGGTAACGTGGCTACTAGATAGTGTTGGGGTGTTTCACTACCGTACGGATCTGAAGCCCGCCACGCACCTGTTGCGTGAGGTCCACCGTCATATCCGCCGGGTCGCAGGCCGCGACGAGGTCGTTCAGGAGCGTCGCGGCCAGGTCTTCGGCGAAAGCGCCCATCTCGCGGAAGCTCCAGAGGTAGAGCTTCATGGCTTTGGATTCGAGCAAGGACTCTTTAGGGCGGTAGCTCAACTTCAGGTCGTAGAAGTCCGGCTGACCGGTGACCGGGCAGATCGCGGTTAGCTCGTTCGTCGTAAACTCCACCACCGCGTCCGCACCAACGTGGTTCCAGGGCACAACGTCGATCTGCGCCGCCTCGATGGGTCCGCGCGTCGGACGGCCCAGCACTCTATCATCCTGCATAAGGGTCTCCTAAAGGTTCGGGTCTTGGGGGATTCTACATTTAGCTTTCAGCTTTTGGCTCCGTTGGTTCCGGGTTGGCGAATTGGGCTTCGGGTATTATCCCGGCGGGAGGCATGACCAAGAGCAAAAGACTTCAGAGCACCGAACTGGACGGGACACCGCGCCGCCGATTGACTGCGGTGCTCGTTGGGGCAATAGTTTGTCTCGCGGCGTTCGTGTTGTATGTGCGGACTCTGGCGCCGGGTGTGCTGTACTACGACCGGCCACTTCTTATGGACTCCGCGATGCTCCAGGTCCACGTTTATACGCTCGGCATCACGCATCCGACCGGGTATCCATCGTATTTGATGCTGACGCACTTGTTTACTTATCTGCCTTTTGGCGACGTGGCGTACCGGGTCAATCTGGCCTCCGCGGTTTATGGCGCGGGGGCGGTGGTTCTGGTGTACGTGGCGGGGTTGATGTTGTCGCGGCGGGTGTTCGCGGCGGCGATTGGGGCTCTGGCGGTGGCGGCTGGGTCGACGTTCTGGTCGATGGCCGTGGTGGCCGAGGTCTATACGTTGAACGCGGTCCTGATCCTGGCTCCCGTAGTCTCGCTGCTCTTCTGGCGGGAAACGAACAGAGACCGCTACCTGCTCCTCGCCGCTTTCTTGGTGGGCCTCGCCCTCACCAACCACCTCACCAGCGGGCTCGTGATCCCCGCCGGGCTGCTGTTCGTCGCCCTCGTGGACCGGCGCACGCTCCTACGGTGGCGGCTGATTCTGAAAGTAGTCGGGCTTTTTCTGCTGGGTCTCGTTCCTTATGTTTACCTGCCAGTGCGGGGCTTTGCGGACATCCCGATGCGGGAGAACGACCCCAGTAGTTTCGGACGCTTCTACGAGATGGTCAGCGGGACGCAGCTCACCAACGCCTACTTCGGCCTGAACCCCGTAGACCTTCCAGGCCGTCTGGCCTTCTACGGGAGCCAACTCGTCGCGGAGTTCGGCTGGGGCCTTCTGGCGCTCGCGGTCGTGGGAGCGGTCGTGATGCTGCGTAGGGACCGGGCGGTCGCGGTGCTCACGGGGGCGCTGTACCTCGGCTGGCTCGTACACGCGCTCGGATACGGCATCTACGACGTGCATCTGTACTTCATCCCGACGTACCTGATGGTCGGGTTCTGGATCTCCATCGGCGTGAATTTCCTGCTCCGCGCCGTCGAGAACGCGACACTTTCAGGTGGCCGGAAAAGAGCGGCCCTGACCATGATCGGCGCGGTCTTTCTCTTCCTGCCCATATTGGGAGCAGCGATTAACTATGCGGAGGTCGACCGCAGCCGGGATGAGAAAGGCCGCCGCACCATAGAAGCCGTCGCCGGGAACGTCGAGCGCGGCGCGACGGTGTTGCACAACCGCAGTTCCCTATGGTACATGGTCGTGGTCGAGGGACGGCGCACGGACCTTGCCCTGCTGGATCCCTTCCGTCCCGTCGGCATCACCACCCGCGAC
>JACDDK010000199.1 GCA_013817025.1 Rubrobacter sp. | reverse complement strand
GGTCTGGCCTATCGCAAGGAAGCGCCGGTGGATTGGTGTCCGAAAGACAACACGACGCTGGCTCGGGAGCAGGTAGTTGGGCCGGAGCGGCGGTGCGAGCGGTGCGGGACGCCGGTTATAAAGAAGAACCTGGCGCAGTGGTTGTTCAAGATCACGGACTACGCCGAGGAGCTTTTGGACTTCTCGAAAATAGAGTGGCCCGAGCGCGTCAAGACGCTTCAGACTAACTGGATCGGGCGCTCCGAGGGCTCCGAGATCGTGTTCGAGGTCCCTGGCTACGAACCCCTGGAAGTCTTCACCACCCGCCCGGATACGCTCTTCGGCGCGACGTTCTTCGTGATGAGCCCCGAGCATCCGGCGGTCGAGAAGATCACCACGCCCGAGCAAGCCGATGAAGTGCGCGCCTACGTCGAGAAGGCGGGCCGCATGACCGAGATTGACCGGACGGACGTTACCCGCGAGAAGACCGGCGTCTTTACCGGAGCTTACGCGGTCAACCCGGCCAACGGGAAGAACGTGCCGATCTACGCGGCGGATTACGTACTGATGGGGTATGGGACCGGTGCGATTATGGCGGTCCCCGGCCAGGATCAGCGCGACTGGGACTTCGCCGCCAAGTACGACCTGCCCATAATCCGCACCGTCCAGCCCCCCGAGGACTTCGATGGCGAGGCGTACGTTGGCGAGGGACCAGCCATCAACAGCGAATTCCTCGACGGCCTCGGCATAGACGAAGCCAAGAAGCGTATGACCGCCTGGCTGGAAGAGAAAAGCGCGGGCAAGGCCACGGTAACGTACCGCTTGCGCGACTGGCTCATCAGTCGTCAGCGGTACTGGGGGACTCCGATCCCGATAATCTACTGTCCCGAGCATGGTGCCGTCCCCGTCCCGGAAGAGGACCTGCCCGTCCTGCTCCCCGAGGACGCCGAGTTCACCCCGACGGGCGAGTCACCGCTCAAGCTGCACGAAGATTTCCGCAACGTCGAGTGTCCGATCTGCGGTGGCCCGGCGGAGCGCGAGACGGACACGATGGACACTTTCATGGACTCGTCGTGGTACCAGTACCGCTACCTCTCCCCGCACTACGACGAGGGGCCGTTCGACCCGGAGATGAGGGAGAAGTGGCTTCCGGTAGACTTGTATACTGGCGGCATCGAGCACGCGGTGATGCACTTGCTGTACACGCGATTCTTCACGAAGGTCATGCGCGACCTCGGTCTCTTGGACTTCGACGAGCCGATGGTGAAGCTCTTCAATCAGGGCATCATCCTGGGCGAGGACGCGGAGAAGATGAGCAAGAGTCGCGGCAACGTGGTGAACCCGCAGGAGCTCGTGGACCGTTATGGTTCGGATACGTTGCGATTGTTTCTGATGTTTATCGGGCCGTGGGATCAGGGCGGCCCGTGGGACGGTCGTGGCATCGAGGGTGTGGCGCGTTTCCTGCGCCGGGCGCTCTCGCTCGTGACCGGTGGCGACTCGACCGGCGCGGATGCCGACCCCGCCGACCTCGGTCGCCGCACGGCCCGCACCGTCAAGAAGGTGACCGAGGACCTCGCGGCGTTCCGGTTCAACACGGCCATCGCGGCGCTCATGGAGCACACCAACTACCTGCTCGCGGTGCGGGGCAAGGTCGATGACGAGGAGTGGACAGACACGCTCCGCACGTTCACGATGCTGCTTGCGCCGCTCGCGTCGCACCACGCCGAGGAGATGTGGAGTGGGCTCGGGGAGACGTACTCCGTCCACGAGCAGGCGTGGCCCGGCTACGATGAGTCGCTCATCGCGGAAGAGACGATCACCTTGATCGTGCAGGTCAACGGCAAGCTCCGCGACCGCATCGACGTCCCCGCCGACATCGCCGAGGACGCCGCGAAGGAACTGGCCCTGGCGAGCGAGAAAGTCCGCCAACACGTCGCAGGCAAGGAGATCCGCAAGAATATCTACGTGCCGGGCCGGCTCGTGAACCTGGTGGTCGGTTAGCGGTTCGAGGCCGGTACTCGGGCGCGATGGAGCCGCGACCCTATCCCGGAGTACAAAGCCGAACGGGAAACTTTAGTCGCCCGCACATGGATTTCCGGCCAACCCGACGAGTAGAATCGCGGTTTCCGGTCGGAACGAAGCATCCGGTCGAAGGGAGCCCGGTGGGGGAGGAAAGTGGTGGATTCGAAACCGGACGGTGGCGCGACCAGTAAAGGAAGGTGTTAGTGGAGTTCATCCAGCCTCTAAGTTGGCGCGAAGCTCTGGAGATCAAGGCCGCGCACCCGGATGCCGTGCCCATTTGCGGCGGCACGGACGTGATGGTGGAGTTGAACTTCGCGCGTCGTCGGCCCGATAAGATGCTCGACCTGACTCGTGTGCCGGAGATCGAAGAGTGGAGCGAGGAAGATGGGATGTTGCGCGTGGGCGCCAGGGTCACTTACAGCAGGATCATTACCGAGTTGGGCGGCAGGTTGCCGGGGCTTGCGATGGCGTCGCGAACGGTTGGGTCGCCCCAGATCCGTAACCGGGGCACCGTCGGAGGCAACCTCGCTACCGCTTCCCCCGCCGGAGATGGCCTGCCGCCACTATACGCATCCGGGGCCGAGGTCGAGGTCGCTTCGACTTCGGGTGTCCGGCGGGTTC
>JACDDK010000198.1 GCA_013817025.1 Rubrobacter sp. | reverse complement strand
AACGCCTACATGGCTGACGGGTTTCACTCTAAAGGACGTGGAGGCTGGCTTGCAACCTCAGCGTGACCTGAGAGAGATGGAAGAGATCCAGGATCTCTTCGACGCCGGACGAGAGACCGGCACACTGGAATCCAGCGAAGTCCTAAGCCTCCTCCAAGAGGTGGATCTCTCCACCGATGAGATCCAACAGGTCTACGGTCTCCTGCGGGAGCACGGCGTCGAAGTCGTGGACGCGGGCTTTTTGCAAGATACCCTAAACGAAGAGGAGGACGCCCAGATCGTCGAAGACGTAATGGAGAGCGACCTCAAGACACGCTACACCGGGGACGCCGTCCAAATGTACCTGGACGAAATAGGCAAAACTCCCCTCCTAACCAAAGCCCAGGAGGTCTACCTCGCCAAGCGCGTCGAACGCGGCGACCGCAAGGCCCGGGCGCATCTAACCCGCGCCAACCTGCGCCTCGTCGTCTCCATCGCCAAGAAGTACGCCAGCCGCGGCGTTTCTTTGTTGGACCTTATTCAGGAGGGCAACATCGGGCTCATGCGGGCGGTGGAGAAGTTCAACTACCGCAAGGGCTTCAAGTTCTCGACTTATGCTACGTGGTGGATCCGTCAGGCCGTCACCCGCGCCATCGCGGATAAAGGCCGCACTATCCGCGTCCCGGTCCACATGGTCGAGAAGATCAACAAGTTCTACCGCGTCCAACGCTCCCTGGCCGCCGACCTGAACCGCGACCCGACCGACGAGGAAGTCGCCCGCATCATGGAGGTCGAGACCGAGGAGATAGTCCGCATCCGGCGCGTCTCCCGCCGCTCCATCTCCCTCGAAACCCCCGTGGGCGAGGATCACTCCTCCGAACTCGGCGACTTCATAGCCGACGAGGAATCCGAATCCCCCCACGACCTCGCCAAATCCTCGCTCCTCAAAGCCCGCATGCAGGAAGCTCTAAACGGCCTCCCCGAGCGCGAACGCATGGTCCTCGAATACCGCTTCGGCCTCACCGGCGGACAGCCCAAGACGCTAGAAGAAGTCGGCGAACGCTTCGACGTAACCCGCGAACGCATCCGCCAGATCCAGCTAACAGCCCTCGCAAAGATAAAGAGTAGCCCCCACGCTGCATCTCTACGCGACCTGCTGGATTAGGTGGGCATTAGGTTCGAGAAAGTTCGGTGTATGTCCTACGGTTTGGATACGGTACGGGGACGTTCATACTTTCGCACCCCCGCCCGGCTAGCGTATTTCGAGGCCGAAGAACCCGATGTCCGTTGCGTCTGCCAACGACGTCACCACCACGCACGTCTACTTGAAGTCTGAAATCTCTCAGTCTCTTCCTGCGCCAGATTGGTCGTTAGGGTCGCGACGTTCGGTCTCGTCGCCGTCGCCGTCGGGACGGTTGGGGTTGCGTTTCGCGGCTTGTCCGAAGACCATGACGAAGATCGGGATGGCGATAACCGCGACCACCACCAGCAGGATCAAAGATACTATAGCTATGCTCAAGGTTGTTCCTTCCACACGTGGAAATACCGCCGGATCTTCCACCGGCGGCTCTCATACTACCGTAAAGCTTTCCGGCAAGGCTGACGCACGGCATCCCTTCAAAGCTCGCCGCTGGAAAGTGCGTCGAACTCACCCTGTAAGTAGAAACTCCTCTGTCGAAGTCCACACCTATGTGTCGCACACAGCCTCAATCGTCTTTCGAGCGTAACGTTCGGTTGAGTAAGCCCCACACCGTACCGTAGACCGCATGGTCCACTATCGGCAGTACGGCCCCCCGAGGACTGCGTTGTTCCCAGGGTGTTTGGTGGACGCCCAGTAGCGGCAGCAGGCTCGTCCAGCCCACGCCCCACGAGAGGATGCCCAGGGCCGCGCCGACCGCGGCCTCCGTCGTGGGGTCCTCGCGCTCCCGGCGTAGCAGGCCGAGGGCCATCCCCGTGCCAACGCCGTACCCCAGGTGCGCGGCCACCGCAAGAAGGCGGCGGGAACCAGAGGACCAGCCGTCGAGCAGACCAAGTTCCTCCAGCCTCTCTACTACCTGCTCCGGGGCGGTCTTTTCCACCACGCCGGCGGCGGCCAGAGCCTTGCGGACGGCGGTGAGCACGACCGCCCCCCGGCACCGCTCAAGGCACCGAAGACCGCGCGTCGGGTGGTGTCCATGCTCTTCCTTTCCGAGGAGTACGTCCAACGCAAGGATACCCCAGTGTGAACTATTTTACTCCGAGCGGACTTCCTCGAAGGCGCGGCGCAGTTGGGCGTCGCCGTCGAGTATCTCTTCGGCGGACATGTCCTTTGTCTGAGCGGGCGTGACGGGTTCGGCATCATCGCCGAGCTTTACCCGGATGTCCGGGTCGATGCCGGTGTCGCGGATAAAGTCGCCGTTCGGAGTGAGCCACTCGGCCACGCCCAAGAGGATCGAGGACCCGTCGTTCAGTTCAAACTCCGATAGCACCGTCCCGGTCCCGAACGTCGTCTGACCCACGACCGTCGCCCGGTCGTTGTCCCGCAGAGCGCCGGCCAGTATCTCGGAGCTCGAAGCCGAGCCGCCGTTCACGAGCACCACGAGCGGCGCGTCGATAGCCTCGGCGTTGCGTTCGACCTCGACCTTCTCGCGTTCGCCGGAGGCGTCCTCGCGGATGTAGACGATCTTTCCGGTCTCCAAGAACTCACCGGCCATCTTCAAGGCT
>JACDDK010000197.1 GCA_013817025.1 Rubrobacter sp. | reverse complement strand
CCGGACAACACCGGCAGCAGCCCCGGAACCTCGCGCCAATCCTCGAAGCCATACACGCCTCTCCTGCTGGATACGAACTCCCGGTTCCACGGTTGCAACTTCGCCGCGACCCACAGACCGAGGTCGGCGGCGTCCTGGATGGTGTCGGGCCGGTCGTCGATCACACCGAAAGCCCTAAGATCCCGCAGCACCGGCAATTTATCTCCATCAACGACGGTCAGCCCCACCCCGTCTCCAAAGTGTCTCCGCAACCACGGCGTCAGGTACGGCGCGACCGCGTCAGCGTCCCATGCGCGGGTGACGAAATGTACCGCCATCCCCCACTCTTCCTGGATGGAACGCAAGACTTCGGGCGCGCAGGGGTACGGTTCGCGCTCGGCGATGCGCTCCGGCGCGTTGACGCGGTCGAAGATTCGCGTCGTCACCGCCTCGCCGTAACGATCCAGCAAATGCGTCCACGTCGAGGTCGTCTCTCCGTCCAACGCCTCCCCCGTAGACTCCAACACGGCTTCCCGCACCCACGCGCCCGTGTCCCACACGGTCGAGTCGACGTCTACGGCGAGGACCGGCTTCACTGGATGAATTCGTCGAGCGGCACCGCGTCCGTGAGGCCCGATTCCGGGTCTATCACGGCGTATCCCGCGCCTGCTTGACGGGCTACCAGGGCGTGTCGGCGGAGGCCGTCGGCGGTGTCGATCTCGCCGAGGCTGCCCGGCAGGTTCAGGTGTTCGGCGCGTTCGCGGAAGGCGCGGGCGCGTTCGGGGGATGTGAACAGGGCGGCGACCAGGACTTCCTCTGTGCTGGTTTCCACCGAGATCAAGGGTGACTCCCCAAGCTCGTCGCTTATGACGTAGAGCGGAAAAGCCGTCTTCCCGGATCTCTTGTCGGCGGCGTGCCGAGCGACGTCCGAGGCGTGGAAGATGCCTGTTCCCCCCGTGGAGACGACGATCACGTAGTCCGCTCCAGCGACAGCGAAGGCTTCCAGGTCGTCCCAGCCCCGGAGGTCGGCGGGTTCGCGTCCGGCGAAAGCGTCCATCCCGAATTCCCCGGCGTTCGCGGAAAATTCTTCCGAAAGATTACGGTCGGCGAAGACGGCGGCGACTTTCGCGGACGCTCCAGCTACTTCGGTCCGTTGGTGAATTTGGCGTCCCTCGCCGTCCGCGAGGTGAAAAAGTGGAGGTACGGGAAAATCTTCTAGGGTGAGTTCCTGGTTCGGGTCGGGGATTGGATTAGTTCCGATCGAGGTGGTTTCGGGTTTTAGATCAGGGACTTCGACCGGACGAGGCCGCGCACGACGGAGACTAGTTCTTCGGCGGTGAAGGGCTTCTTCAGCACGCGCACCGATCCGTGCGTTCGTTCGGCGAGGGCTTTGGCGGCGGGGTCTTTCTTGGCGGCGGTGAAGACCACCGGGATCTTGGCTGTCTTGGGCATGGCTTTGAGGCAGTGGCAGGTATCGACGCCGCTCAAGTACGGTATGGAAACGTCCATAACGATGAGGTCCACCTTCTGACCGAGCGCCTCTTGCAGCGCCACTTGCCCGTTGGTGACCTTCACGACCCGGAAACCGGCGTCGTCGAGGGCGTCGGCGGCCCGTTCGAGAACCTCGGGGTCGTCGTCCGCTACCATTATTGTTGGCCTGCGATCCACGAGCGTGGATTCTACACCCTAATCGCCCGTGAGGTGCAACACATTTTAAACATCGCACGCCCGTGCGGATGCGTTAAACTCAAGGTCGACCGCGATACCAAAAACGTCGGGTACGAGAGGTGAGCGTGCAGCAGGAAAAGTACTTCCGCAAGGGCTTCAAGATGCGTGGCGACGTCCAGCATCTTCTGGACCGCGACTACCGTTCGGAAGTCGTGGACAAAATACGCGCCAACGGCAACGTCTTCGAGACCGAGGGTCTCACGCTACGGCTGGCCAACGAGTTCGGGTTCTGCTACGGGGTGGACCGGGCGGTGGACTACGCCTTTCAGACGCGGGAAAAGTTTCCCGAGAAGAACATCTACATCACCGGGGATATGATCCACAACCCCTCCATGAACGACCGCCTGCGCGAGATGGGCATCGAGTTCCTCTCGGAAGGCTTCAACGGCAACCCGGACGCCTTCTTCGACCGACTCGGCCCCGAGGACGTGGTACTGCTCCCCGCCTTCGGAGCACCCATACAGTGGGTCAACAAGCTGCGCGAGCGGGACTGCATCGTCGTCGACACGACCTGCGGCTCGGTCCTCTCGGTCTGGAAGCGTGTCGCCCGCTACGGTCAGCGCGGCTTCACGAGCATCATCCACGGCAAGTACTATCACGAGGAGACAAAAGCCACCGCCTCCCAGACGGAGAAGGAGGGCGGCAACGGTAAATACCTCATCGTCCGAAACCTGAAAGAGACCGGCTACATCACCGACTTCATCCTCGGCAAGATGGAAGCGGCCGAGTTGCGCGAGAAGCTCGCGCACGGCATGGGGCCCGGCTTCGACCCGGAAGAAGATTTACAGCGCGTCGGCGTCGCCAACCAGACCACGATGCTCATGAGCGAGACGATGGCCGTTGGCGAGGAGCTTCGCAAGACGATGTCCGAGCGGTACGGTGCGGACAACCTCTCCGAGCACTTCGAGCTGTTCGACACTATCTGCTCGGCCACACAAGACAGACAAGACGCGCTCTTCGAGTTGCTGGAGAATCCATTG
>JACDDK010000031.1 GCA_013817025.1 Rubrobacter sp. | reverse complement strand
GGCTTGGTCGGTGCGATAGAAACATTGTACAGGAGGACAAAGCTCCGACGCTAGGGGCAAAATGTTAAAAAATTAGTCGTTTATCCTAAAAATTCGAGAACTTCCGTGAGGGTTCGACGGCGGCAGGTGAATATCGGTGTATCGAGCTCGGTGTAGGAGCTTGCTTCGCTCTCGCGCAGTTCCATCATCAGGTCTTGAAACTTCTCGGGGGATTCGGCTTCGAAGGAGAGGATGAACTCGTAGTCGTCGATGCCGAAGCAGTAGCCGGTGTTGTTCTTTACGGGGTAGTGCTTGCGGCCTATTTGCATGTGCTCGTTCATCATGCGCTGGCGTTCTTCCATCGGCAGCCGGTACCACTCGCGGGTTTTGACGAACGGGTAGACGAACAGGTACTCGCCTTCGCCGGGAATGATGTGCGTGCGGTTCTCAAAGCCCGGCGTGTGCTCCCCGACGTAGACGGACCGCCGCGAGAGAGCGAAGTACGAGTAGGTGACGGTCAAGTACTTGCCGAGCCCGCTGTTCAGCAGGGCGGCGGTCATGTTCTCGAAGGCTTCGAGGTCGTAGCCTATGCGCCAGAGCATGAAGTCCGCGTCGGCGCGCAGCCCCATGAGCGAGAAACACCGCAATAGCATCTGGCCGGAGTGCTCTTCGGCTGCCGCCAAGAACTCCTTTTCGCCACGCTCACGCTCCTCGTCGGACAGTCGGCGCCAGAGCGGGTCGAGCTTCAGGAAGATGTAGTTTATGTACTGGGCGGGCAGCTTCTCCTCGGAAGCCTGTTGCTGCTGTGTCTCGGTCATTCGTTACTCCCTTCGGCCCGTATGGGGTTTCGGTTCGGTGGGTCGCTTCGGGCTTCGTTTTCCGCTTCTCGCTCCGCTACCAGGTCCCAGAAGTTTTGGTCTTTGGTGGCGGTCGGCAGTTGGGTGTGGATGGCGTGGAAGATCAGGTACAGGGCGAGGCCCCAGGCGACGAACTCGGGTACGGCGAGGGCTATGCGGGTTATGGCGTTGACCTGCGCCACCTGCACGTTGAAGGCGTCGGCCCCGAAGGGCGCGGTCACGATCCAAAGGTTCAGCACGAAGTTTGCGACGCCGGTGACCGCGAAGACGACCGCCAGAACGGCGGTGCTCCAGAACAGAGCCCGGACGACCGACCGCTCCGAGAAGAGCCGTCCAAGCGCGGATTCTTGCTCCGGGGTGCGGGGGTCGAGGCTCTGTTCGGCGAACGCCCGCACCACTGGACGCCCCACGAAGAGCGAGCCGCCAAAGACCAGGACCGCGAGTATCGCCCCAACCGAATCCTTGAAAGCGTAAAGTGCGCCGTCCACGAACCAGAAGGCGAGCAGGCCGCGAGCGACGGCGTTCAGGCCCAGAAACCCCGTGATGACGTTCAGGCGGCGTGTGATGAATAGTAGGTCCACGGCGACCCAGCCTACGGGTATCAGGGCGGAGAGCAAGTAAGCGGGTACGGCGCCGAGCGGGTCCGTCAGGTAGGAGAGGATCAGGATCGGGACGACCGCGCCCAATAGGATGTCCAGGGTGAGTTTAGTGGAGCGACTCAAGACTCTCTATTCTACGCGCTTTTATCCGAAAGCCCGACGACGACACCGCTCGTTCGTCGGGCTTTCGGCGGCTGGTTACGGGCCTCGACCACTAGCTCCTTGCCGGTTCCTCCACGAGCCCGAAGCCAGTCTCGTACAAATCCGCCACCCGCGCGAGTTCTACTTCGGTGAGGTCCGGGACTTCTGAGGTCACGGCGAACTCTTCTATCTGTTCCTCGCCGTAGATGTTTGGCAGGGTGGAGACGACTTCGGGCGAGGCCAGGACGAACTTGAGTGCGGCCTGGCCTAGAGTTCGCTCGCCGGACTCGGTGAGGAAGTTTAGTTGCTCGACTTTTTTGAGGCCCGTCGTGAGCCATTCCTTGGGGCGGTGGCGGCGATGGTCGTTCTCGGCGAAGGTGGTGGTTTCGTCGTAGTGGCCTTCGAGCATCCCGGAGGAGTGGGGTACGCGGGCTATTAAAGAGGTGTCGGTTTCGCGGGCGGTGTCTATCAGGTCGCGTCCGGGGGTTTGCTCGAGGAGGTTGTAGATCATCTGCACGCCGGAGAGGCCGCGTTCGCGCATGGCTTTTTGGCCTTCCTTCAACCAGCCGATCTTCGGCCCGAGCGCGACACCGTGGGCGCGGATCTTGCCTTCTTCCTTGAACCGTTCCATGAGCGCGAACAGCTCGTCGTCCTCGATGGCGTCCATCTTGGTGTTGTGGAGTTGGAGGAAGTCTATGTAGTCGGTGTTCAGCCGCTTCAGGCTCTGCTCCAGGGCGAAGCGGAGGAAGTCCTCGGACCAGTCCTGAGGGCGTTCCTGTTGGCCGCGGCGGGCGGTGTGATTATAGAAATCGTAGCCTATTTTGGTCGAGATCACGACCTCGTCCCGCATGGAGCCGAAGGCGTCCGCCAGAAGCGTCTCTCCCTTGCCGGAGCCGTAGGTGTCGGCGGTGTCGAAGTAGTTTACGCCGCGCTCCCGAGCCTGACGCAGAAGGCGGATGGAGCGGTCGTCGACTACCTCTCCCCACCAGCCGGTCGAGACCGTCCACACCCCAAACCCAACCTCGGAGACTTCGATGTCCGTGCCGGCGAGCTTACGATATTTCATAGTATCTCCTAATCCGTCGTTTCGACTCTCGCACCCATGCTGGATAACTACTATATCGTAGCGTCGGTGGCTGTTGCCTTTGTCGCTTTTGAAGGCTTCAGTTATCGAATTCTGTCTGCTATCCATGCGGAGCCGTCGTGAAGCCGGTTTGGGTGAGCGGTCTCCGAACTCACGGGATTTCGTGTGCTGCGCGTAGGGATATTCCCCGTATTTAGTGTCCTTTAGTGGCTGGCGCCCGTCAAAGGTGCGGTGGTATGGGAGGCTCCTGGGGGCTGAAGCCTACAATCCGCAACCTCCGAGGCTCTTGATCCTGGGCGGTGATGTCTGTAAGCTTGGCGCGGCCGGCGGAGGGGGACTCCGGTTTCCGGCTCGACAAATAGTTCTGGAGGGGATTCATTTGGTTTTTGCAAAGGGCGGGTCGCCGCGTGGCTTCGTACTCGTGGTCGTGGCGGTGCTGAGTTGCTTGGCGGTGTTGTTGTACTCGGCGAAGATGGTTGCCGCGGATCAGATGGTGGCGAGTTGGTACGGTCCTGGCTTCGAGGGCGCAACCACGGCGAGCGGCGAGCCGTTCGACGCGGCCGACTACACCGCCGCTCACAAGACGCTGCCCTTCGGCACGAAACTGACCGTCACGTTGGAGGGACGTTCGGTAGTGGTTCGGGTGAACGACCGCGGGCCGTTCGTTGCGGGCCGCGACCTCGACCTCTCACAGGCCGCCGCCGAGCAGATCGGCCTGATCGAACTCGGCGAGGCCACGGTGAGCGTCGCTACCGCCGACCCCTCGACCCCGACCGGCCCAGTCTCCGGTGCTGCCGAACCAGCTCCGGTCGAGCCCGCGCCGGACACGGCTCCCGCTGCGACGGAATCCGCGCCGGACGCCGCTCCCGCCAAACCCGGTGCCGAAAAAGTGGATGCCGCCGGGGTGGAGCAGTACGCGGCGAAGGACCAGTATGACGAGGCCACAGAGGATCAATACTCGAACGCCGCCGCCGACCAGTACGCGACCCCGAAGGTAGCGGCGGAGCCTGAGGCCGCACCACCCGCACCGGCTCTAGCCGCTCCGCCGGTCCCGGACCCGTCGCGCCTAGAGACGCCGCCCGCCGAGCTGGTAACGCCGGGCTCTACGGTCGAGCGCCGGGTCGTGCTCGTCCTCGCCGTACCGCCGCCGGAGTACAAAGGACCCGCGCCGGGCTCGGAGATCAAGGCCCCCGAGCCGGAGACCGAGCCCCAGCAGCCACAAGCCGAGCCCCAGGCCGCGGCTGATGTGGCGTCTAAAGCCGAACCCGAGATGGTACCGTTGACCGTCCTGCCGGATACAGGCGGCGCGTCCCCCGCCGGGTTGGCGAGCGGTGTACTGCTCGTAGGACTCGGGGCGGCGATGATCCGAGGAAAGCTACGAGGTGATCGCTCGCAGAGCTAGAGACATTCCGGGTGGCGAGTTTTGCTGGGGGGGTGGGGCCGATCTTCGGTCTCGCCCCACTTTGTTTGCAAGGCCAAACTTGACGACGAGCAAGGCTCGTTTTGCTACGCGTTGCGGGCGTTTCCGGTGCCGCGCCGCGTTCGGTGGAGGGAAGCTACGCTGGGAGGCCGACTGAGGTGTTGCGGGAGTGACGAAAGCTTATACGGTGGGCCTATGGAAAACGTGAGATTTCATCTTGACAACCCTACGACACCCGATTACTCTGAAGGCAGTCAGAGCGGACCAATCGTTACAAGCTCTTGCGAGAGTGTGGCGAGTCCGTCAAACCGGCTAGGAGAGGAGGTGAAGAGACAAATGACTATCACCATCAACCACGAAAAGGTCAAGGAAGTAACGCGCGAGGAGGTTGATCGGGCCATAGACGTCATCGAGCGTCATCTGGAGAAAGAGGCCAGGACCCGCAACCTGCTGGACGAGCAAGCCATCATGCGCCCCAAGGACCTGTGCAAGCAGCAGGGTTTGGACATGGTCGCCGAGCTACGTGGCATGATGTAGGAGCCGCGAAGCGTGAGCCTATGAAGGGGGATGCACAGTAGCAAGCGTCCCCGGACCCTCCCCAGCAACAGGGGTCCACAGGGCTGTCCATCCCCCTTCTTATAGGCCGAGAGGACCGGAGAAATCCGGTCCTCTTTTCGTGCGCCATACTGTTACTGAGCCGTGGTAGATCTCAGCCTACTCGGCGCTCCCGGTATTCGTTCCGCAAAGCGAGGGTGTTCGAAGCGGAGGAGGAGGGATTCGAACCCTCGATACCCCATCAAGAGGTATAACACCTTAGCAGGGTGCCGCTTTCAACCACTCAGCCACTCCTCCGTGCGAGCCGCAGTATATCAAAGACGTTTCGCTTGCTCAGATGATTTTTAGCTCTATGAAATCTTGGATTTCCTCGTTAACCGTCCTTCTGTATTTCTCTCACGGCGTCCTCGTTCACTATGTCGGGTTTCTCGTTGGCAGGTTCGGCGTCGAGGATCTGCTGGCCGGATATCTCTTCTTTCATCCTCACCAGAACGGCGTTTAGGGTCGCGCCGAAGAGGATGGTCAGCGAGGAGATGTAGAGGTACAGGAGCAGGACTATGACGACGCCTATGGAGCCGTAGGTTTTGTTGTAGGAGCCGAAGTTGTCGACGTAGACGCTAAAGGCGACACTCGCCGCGACCCACAGCAAGACACCGACGAAGCCGCCCGGTGTGATCCAACGAAACGGCTGCCCGGCGTCGGGCGCGAGATAGTACAAAAGCGCCACCGTCACCACCATGAACAAGAGCGCCACCGGCCAGCGCGCTATGTTCCACACGAAGAGGAACTCGTCATCGAGCCCGAAGTAGTTGGTTACCCCCGCTCCGATCTGGGGACCGAGGATCATCAACAACACACCCACGCTGATGAGCGCCGAGAGCCCAAGCGTCATCAATATGGCGAGCCCCTTGACCTTCCAGAATGGTCGCGTCTCCTGCACGTCGTAGGCTCGGTTGAGCCCGTTTATGAGGGCCGAAAACGCCCCCGAAGCCGTCCAGATCGTGAACAGGATGCCGAACGAGAGCAACTCCGGTGCCTTCGCCCGACCGCTTATGATCGGTCCGGTGTACTCCTCTATGAGCGCGTACACGTCTCGGGGCATGACCTGCCGGAAGTATTCGAGGACCGTGGCGGCGGACTCGGGGCTGGAGAAAGTCCCCATGAGCGAGACGAGCACCAGAAGGAACGGGAAGAGAGCGAGGATGAGGTAGTAGGCGAGCTGCGCCGCAAGCCCCAGGGCGTCGTCGCGTATGAACTCCTGGACGGTGGCCTTGAGCGTGCCGATGCTCAGCATGTTCTTCATGTCGCCGAGGAAGTTTTTTATGTGACCTCGGGCGGGACGCTCGGCCACCGCTCGAAGCTCCGCTCTGGAAAGGTCCGGATTCACCGCATCTCCTCTCGTAACCTGCGTATTTTACCTTCAAACGTCTGGAATGGTCACATAGAGCGCGTAGCCGTGCGGCATGGCGTGGTGGATAATCCGAAAAGCCATCGGCGGCGTATACAACTTGGTATGGTGGCGATAAAGACAGAGAGTTGCGTAGTGTCGGTTCTCGGGCGTTCGTTGCGGCGTTCGGGGGCGGGAACGGATACTATTGGTCATGGTGTCTTGAGAAAGGTCAGGGTGAAGGATCTCGCGGACGAGGCTCTGGTGCGGCGCGTGGCGGAGGTGCGCGACGAGGGCGCTCTCTCCGAGCTATACGACCGTTACGCCGCCGTGATCCTGGGTGCCGGCGTGCGCTTCCTGGGCGATAGAGGGGCCGCCGAGGACCTGTTGCAGGACGTGTTCGTCTCCGTGTGGAGGAGTGCTGGTAGTTTCGACGATTCGAGGGCGAGCTTCGCTACCTGGATCCACCGCGTCACCCGTAACCGGGCGACGGATCTGGTTCGCCGCCGCCGAGCCCGAGTAAAGACCATCCCGGAATCTTCGGCCTTCGAGTCCGGCGAGGAGGACTCCACGAACTCCCTCTCGCAAAACTTCGACGTGGCCGCGGCACTCTGGAAGCTCTCGCCCACCCACCGCGAGATACTCACCCTCGCCTACTTCGAGGGTCTCTCGCAACGCGAGATCTCCAGCCGCACCGGGACTCCGCTCGGCACCGTAAAGAGCCGCACTACCGCCGCCCTGCGCGCTCTGCGAACGCACGTGTCGCGCCCCAACGAAAGCCTCGCCGATGAGTGATACCAGCTCCCGGCATTACCGCGTGCGGGACCTGCTAGGTCCCTACGTCCTCGACGCTTTGAGCCCCGAGGAACAGTCCGAAATCCGCGAACACCTGCGTACCTGCGAAGCCTGCCGAGCCGAGGAGCGCGACGTTCGCCAAGCCCACGAATACCTCACGGACCTCGCCGCCACCGCCGAGCCGCCGCCACCCGACCTCAAGGATCAGATCTTCAAAGACCTGCCCCGCAAAAAGACACGCCTCGCCCCACTCCTGGCCGCGGCCGCCGCCGTTATCGCGTTCGCCAGCCTCAGCCTCTTTACCTCCGGGCTGCCGGATTTCCTCGCCACCGAGACCGCCACCGCCCTCGAACCAACCAAACTAGCCCCCGAAGCCAGCGGCGAGCTACGCCTGGAACGAGCCGACACCAACACCAGCGCCGAACTCGAAGTCCGGGACCTGCCCCGCACGAAACGAGGCGAATACTACGAGCTGTGGTTCGGCAAGGAGGGTGGCCGCGTCAGCGCCGGCACCTTCACCGTGAACGAGAGCGGCCGCGCCACCTGCTCCCTGAACGTCCCCGCCGATGCCGCCGGTGGCTACGAGCGCGTCGGCATCACCCTGGAGAAGTTCCCCGAAGAGCCCCGAATGCAAGACGCTCGCGTCGTGCTCGGTGGGGAGTTGAGCGAGTCCTAGCGGCGTCCGGGCCGTCATCGAAAACCAACCGCTGAAAGCCGAACGCCGACCGTTATACTCATCCGCATGAAGCTCATCGTCGCCGAGAAACCGTCTGTTGGTCGAGATATCGCCGCTTCCCTGGGTCGGGGGCGTAAGGAGAAGGGCGCGATGGTCGGGGATGGGTGGACGGTCACTTGGGCTCTGGGGCATCTGGCGGAGCTTGCGCCGCCGGACGCTTACGGCGACGAGTACAAGAGGTGGCGGCTGGAGAGCTTGCCGATACTGCCGGAGAAATTCAAGGTACGGGTGAACTACAAGACGCGGGATCAGTTCTCCGTGGTCAAGTCACTAATGCGCGATCCCGCTGTGACGGAGGTCGTGAACGCCTGCGACGCGGGGCGGGAGGGAGAGTTGATCTTCGCCTACCTCTACGGCCTTTCCGGGTGCAAAAAGCCGGTGAAGCGGTTGTGGATCTCCTCTCTGACCCCCGAGGCGATCCAGAGCGGCTTCAACACTCTACGCGACGGCTCTTCCATGAAACCACTCGAAGACGCCGCCCGCAGCCGGGGCGAGGCCGACTGGATAGTGGGTATGAACGCCACCCGCGCCTACTCCGTCCGCTTCGGACGCCCCGGAAACGTCCTCTCCGTAGGCCGCGTCCAGACCCCAACTCTAAAGCTGCTGGTCGGACGCGAACAGGAGATAGAAGCCTTTAAACCCGAGAAGTTCTGGACCGTCTACGCCCGCTTCACCCGTGAGGAAAGCACCTACGACGGCGTCTGGTTCAAGGACAAGCAGAACCGCCTGAAAGAGAAGGATGCCGCCGACGAGATAGCCGGGAAGGTGCGCGGCGGCACCGGCACCGTCAGAAAGGCGGACAAGAAGACCGGCACCGAGAAGCCGCCGCTCCTCTACGACCTGACCGAGCTTCAGCGCAACGCCAACGCCAGGTTCGGCTTCACCGCCGAGCGTACGCTCCGCATCGCCCAAACCCTGTACGAGGAACGCAAGCTCATCACCTACCCTCGAACCTCCAGCCGCTACCTCTCCAAAGACATGATCCCAACCCTCAAAAAGCGCGTCGAAGCGACCGAAGCGTTGCCGGATCTGTCGCCGTTCGCCGGGAAGCTGATCGCACTAGATAGGCTACCGATCAGCAAGCGCACCGTGGACGACTCCAAGGTGACAGACCACCACGCCATCATCCCGACGAACAAGAAGGCGTCGGCGGAGCTTCCGCCGGACGAGGCGAAGATCTACGACCTCGTGGCGCGGCGGTTCCTGGCGGTGTTCTTCCCGGATGCCCGTTTCGAGAACACGACCGTGGTGACGGAGGTGCGCGAGGAGACATTTCTCTCTAAAGGGCGCATCGTGCTGGAGGCCGGGTGGCGGGCACTCTACCCGGACGGCGTCGGCGGGCGCAAGGAGAAAGAGCCGCCGGTCCTGCCGCAGATCGAGCGGGGTCAGGAGTGGCGGGTGGCGAAGGTCGCGGTGAAGGAGGGGGAGACCAAGCCACCGCCACGCTACTCGGAGTCGGCGCTGCTCGGGGCGATGGAGACGGCGGGCAAGTTCGTCGAGGACGAGGAGTTGCGCCAGAGTATGAAGGACTCCGGGCTTGGCACACCGGCGACGCGGGCGGCGACCATCGAGCGGCTCATAAAGGTCGGCTACGTCGAGCGGGAGAGAAAGGCGCTCGTACCAACGGAGAAGGGTCGCACGCTCATCGGCTTGCTCGGCGAGAGCCAGCTCTCCTCACCGGAACTAACCGCCAACTGGGAGCGTCGCCTCGCAAACATGGAGAAAGGCACCGCCAGCCGCGACGAGTTCATGCAAGACATCGACGGCTTCGCCCGCTCCCTCGTCGAGGAAGTCCGCAAGATGGAGGGCGAGAAGCTCGCCGCCCCCGAACGGGTGAGCCGCGAGCCGCTGGGAGTCTGCCCGAAGTGCGGAGAGCCG
>JACDDK010000030.1 GCA_013817025.1 Rubrobacter sp. | reverse complement strand
CGCTCGGCCTACGACTTCAACACGCTGGGCGAGGTCTACCTGCTGGACTTCGACGAGGACGAGGAGATCGAGATCATTCGTCCGGCGTCCGGCGTGGATCCACGTGAGCCATGAGCTTCAGGCCCTGAGCCAATATAGCTGCGATGCCCACCCCGATGATGTCGAACAGCGCCCACGCGCCATACGTGGGCCGGGTGACGCTCTCACCGTACTCTTCCCTGTAGCCTGCCGGGTCTTCGATGGCCGCGAACTCGAAGGAGAACGGAAATAGCGCCCACTCGACGAGCGTGCCGCCGACGGTCATGACGAGTGCTGCGGCTACGCCGGGCCAGCCGCCCTTGAAGACCAGTATCACGGCCAGGGTTATGAACACGATGGTGCGCGTCAGCAGGATCAAGGGCTCCCGCCCCGCGCCCGCGTAGGCGCTCCTGAAAGAGAAGACCTCCGAGCCAAAACCAAAGATCGCCGCCGCGACCGTACATCCAACCGTGAGCGCGATAAGAGGAGCGACGTTCTTCTTCACGAGGCGGATTATACTGTGTGCCTATCGTGCGCCGACGAAAGTTCTCCCGCCGCAGTGTCTCCACCTTTATGAACACCACTCTGCAGAACGCCAAAAGTCGACCGTTTTACAGCGCCGCGAGCACGGCTTTTACTTCGAGACGGTTCTTGAAGGGGATGACTTCGCCGTGGGCGGCTTCGGCGAGGGTTTCGCGGGAAGCGCCGAGGTTCTCGGAGGCCGCGACGAGGACATGGTGGCCTCGGCGGGCGGCCTCGCGGACGAGTTCCACGCGCTCGATCAAACGCCGCTCGTTCCAGAAGCCGAGCAGCTCTAAATAGACGCGCTCCCCGCTTTTCGTGAGCACGAAGTCCGGCACCAGAGCGGTCTTTAGCTCCGGGAGCGGTAGGATGTCCCGCCGTTCCTCCAACTCCCAGCCGTTGGTCTCCTTCGCCCTAGCCCACGCCTTTATGAAAGCCTCGCGTACTTCGTTCGTTTCGCCGTCGTCTTTCGGTCCTCGGTAGTGGCTTTCGAGGCCCGCGTCCGAGTCGAGGTTCAGGATGGCGTCGCGGCCTTTCCATTCGACGGTGGCCGAGAGGCTCCAGGGAGCGGTCAGGAGTAGGCCGGGGAGCAACTTCGCCAGGCGTAGGCCGTATTTGCGGGTGCCGCCAAAGACGGAGAGCGGGCCGTCGAGGCGTAATCTGTATCCCCGGTTGGTTTCTTCGAGGGCGTAGATCAAACCCAGTTTCTTGACGTAGTGCAACACTAGCCGGGCGTCGCATCCCTCTCCTAGATCCACCACCAACTCGCGAGCGGCGTACAGCACGCCCTGGACTTGGGCTACGTTGTAGCGGGAGATCAAACCCTCGGGCGTCGGCTTCTCGAACACGCTCAAGACCTGCGCCCCCTGCCGATCCGCGTACATAAGGGAGATCGGGTCGTCCGAACCTATCTCCCTTGCGACCTGCGAGATCAAATCCTCCCGTGTCACGGTTTCGAGGAGGTTGGACTCCACGGCGGGCAATTCGGGGAGCGCGGCGGCCAACTCGAAGATGCGTGTGCGGACGGTGTACGGATCGGACGCCGTAGGTGCGGACCACTCGCAGCGTTCCTCCAGGAGTTTCGCCAGGGCGCGGACTATTTTGAAGCCCCGCCGGGCGTCCAGGCGTGGACCGAGCGCCTCTTCGGTCAGCGTGATCTTCTCTTCCAAACTCGCCCGTGGCTCGCCGACGTGCGTGGCGTATAGCTCGCACAACTCCGCCGCCGCTTCGAGTGCGCGGGCGTCGTCCGGTGGGATGCGGTGGGGGACGAGCCTGCCGCGAGCCATGCGGGCCATGACGTGCTCGGAGCGCAGCATCAGGCGGTCGCGCCCCGGAAGGCTTCGCGGCGGCGGCGCGACGTTCCCTCCTCGCCGGTCGCGGTCGTTACCAGTTCGTAGAGCAGGGCGTTTTTGCCTTCCTTCGGGCGCAGGATGCGGCCCAGGCGTTGGACGTACTCGCGGTGAGAGGCGCTGCCGGCGAGGATGATGGCTACGTTGGCGTCGGGGACGTCCACGCCCTCGTTCAGGACGTCCGAGGCTATGATGGCGCGGTAGCGACCCTCCCGGAAGCGGTCCAGGATCTCCTTCCGTTCCCGCGCCGGGGTCTCGTAGGTGACGCCCGGTATGAGAAACCGCCGCGACATCGCATAGACCTCCTCGACGCTCTTGGTGAACACGATGCACCGGTCTCCCCAGTGCCGCCGGAGCAGCGTTTCGAGTGTGGCCCCTTTCCGCATTGCCCCGGCCTGTATCTCCCGCCGCCGCCGAGCCGCGAGCAACGCCTCGCGCCCGCCCGAATGGCTCGTCGACGCTACCAGAATGAAACGTTGCCAGTCCTCGGAAGAGCGCATCGAGAGGCGGTGCTTGTTCAGGAAGTCTCGGTAGACGGCGTCGGCCTGGGCGTACTCGTATCGTTCGTGGGCGGTCAGTTCTATAGGCAGCCGGATCAACTCGTAGGGCGCCAGATAGGTCCCCGCCAGGTCTTCCGGCGAGCGTCGATAAACGACTGGCCCAACCAGCTCGGGCAACAGCCCGTGGCCGCCGTCGGGACGCTCGGGGGTTGCGGTGAGTCCTAACGAGTAGGGTGCGAGCATCATCTTGGGGATGATGGCGTTTTTGGCGGCGGGCAGGTGGTGGACTTCGTCGTAGACGGCGAACCCGAAGCGATCGCCGTACCGTTCCATGTGGATATACGCCGAATCGTAAGTCGTAACCGTGAGCGGTGTGATCTCGTGGTATCCGCCGCCGAGCAAACCCACCGTCACCGAGGAACCGAAGGCGTCCGAGAGGATCGAGTACCACTGTTTCATCAACGCGAGCGTCGGAACCACGACGAGCGTGCTCCGCCCAACGCGCTCGATGGCGCTCATCGCCACGGCGGTCTTCCCGGCCCCCGTCGGCAACACCACGACACCACGCAGCCCCGAGCGCCGCCACGCGGCGAGCGCCTCGCGCTGGTACGGGCGAGGCTCCAGCGCCACGCGGGACTCCAGAACCAGCTTCTCGAACGCGGCGGCATCGTCCGTGTAGGGGGTTTCGGTTTCGCGCAAGGCTAGGGAGACTTCGCGGTAGGCGCTTGCGGGGGCGCGCCACTCGCGGGTGCGGGGGTCCCGGATAAAGGGCTCGGGCGGGCGTTCGCCGTCGGGGAGGCCGCTGGCGAGTAGGGTACCGGCTTCGTAGCGCAAGGAGATCACCCCATTAAAGATACCCGAGCCAGCCGAGTTTCTCATCGCCCGCCACGAGCTTGTGACGCCACTCCACGCTAAACTGTCCCCGTGCCGCCGACGCGAAAGAAGATTCCAGTCCGAAATAACGCAACCCGTGGCGGAGTCTCGATGAAGCTCGCATCCTTCGCGCTGCTCGTGATGGTTGCCTTGCTCGCCGGGTGCGGCGGTTCGGAGGGCGGTGATTCGCGGTCGCCGGACAAACCCTCGAAAGAAAAAACGGAACAGAAAAACGAGGCGTCCGGGGAGCCGAAGGAGATGAACGTGCGGGAGATGGTTGGGCAGATGTTCGTGGTCAGCGTGGGTGGTACGGAGCCGGATTATTACATCGAGAAGATGGTGCGGGAGCGAAACATCGGTGGTGTGTTGCTGTTCGGTTACAACATGAAGAGCGAGGAGCAAGTCAAGGCTCTGACGGGTTCGTTACAGAAGCTCTCGATGCGGACGGCGCCCGCGATACCGTTGTTCGTTGGTGTGGATCAGGAAGGCGGCGAGGTGGCGAGCGCTCCGTGGGTGGCGACCCAACCGGCGGCGGCGGAGGTCGGGGGACGCGGAGACCCGGCGGAGGCCCGCGCCGTCGCCGAGGAAATCGGCGCGGATCTCCTGAAGGCGGGCGTCAACACGGACTTCGCCCCCGTAGCGGATACCGGCTTCGGGGCCGCCATTGGCACCCGCGCCTTCGGAGAGGACCCGGCGCTAGTCTCCCCGATGGTCAAGGCCTCGGTGGAAGGCTTCGACGCCGCAGGTGTCGTAGCATCCGCCAAGCATTTCCCGAACCACGGCCCCGCTCAGAGTGACTCGCACGTCAGCCTGCCCGTCGTCGAGCACGACGCCGCGACCATCGAGAGCTACGATCTACCGCCGTTTCGGGCGGCGGTCGAGGCCGGGGTTCCGATGGTGATGGTCGGGCACCTCATCTACCCGGCCATAGACCCGGAGAAGCCCGCGAGCCTGTCGCCGAAGGCTATCGGTATGCTGCGTGAGGACTTGGATTTCGGTGGCGTGGTGGTCACGGATGATCTGGCGATGGAGGGAGCCAATGGCGGGGAACCGCCGGCGCGGGCGGCGGTAGAGGCTGTAAAGGCCGGCGCGGACTTGCTGATAATCTCCAGTCCGCCGGAGGAACAGGCCGCCGCCTACGACGCGGTGGTAAAGGCGGTCGAGTCCGGAGAAATCCCCGAGGAACGTATCAAAAAGTCCGTCGAGCGCTTGCTGAAAGTCAAGGAGCGGTACGGCCTGTACGGCACAGGTGAGCACTAATTGCCCAGGTGTTCGGACTGAAGCGCAGATGTTCGAATTGGGTTAGACTGGCCTGTATTGTGGGGGAATGTTAGTACCGCCCCAGTAAGGGGCAAAGGGTTCGCCGGTTTTGATAGGGTCGGCGATAGAAGCATAAGGAGGAGTAGGCTTGGCTGAGGTAACGCTCGAAGACGTAAAGAAGGTCTACGGGGAAGACGTGGTCGCCGTTCAGGACATGAACCTGGACATCGAAGACGGAGAGTTCATAGTCTTCGTCGGGCCATCGGGCTGTGGGAAATCGACGGCGCTACGCATGATCGCGGGTCTCGAAGACATTTCCAGCGGCAAGGTATTCATCGGGGACGTCGTGGTCAACGACCTCCCGCCCCGCGACCGCGACATAGCGATGGTCTTTCAGAACTACGCGCTGTACCCGCACATGAACGTGCGCGAGAACATGGGCTTCGCGCTCAAGCTCCGCAAGATGGATAAGGGCGAGATCGACCGCCGCGTCAACGAGGCGGCCAAAGTGCTCTCCATCGAGCACTTCCTGGACCGCAAACCGAAGGCGCTCTCCGGTGGTCAGCGCCAACGCGTCGCTCTCGGACGGGCGATAGTGCGGGAGCCGAAAGCGTTTCTGATGGACGAGCCCTTGTCCAACCTCGACGCGAAGTTGCGGGTTCAGATGCGGACGGAGATCGGCAAGCTCCACAACCGCATCGGCGTCACGACGATCTACGTGACCCACGATCAGACCGAGGCCATGACGATGGCCGACCGCATCGTGGTTCTAAAGGATGGCATCGTGCAGCAGGTGGACTCGCCGCAGAAGATGTACGAGAACCCGAACAACGTCTTCGTGGCGGGCTTTATCGGGTCTCCGGCGATGAACTTCTTGAAGGCTCGTCTGGAGCGCGAGAACGGCGGCTACGTGATGGTTGTCGGCGGCACGCGCATCCCGCTTAGCCGCGAGGCGGCCGGACAGTCCGAGGAGCGCCGGGGTAGCGACATCGGCGAGTATGTGGATAAGGACCTCGTGCTCGGTATCCGTCCCGAGCATATAGAGGACGCCAACGTCGAGGAAGCGGCGGCGCTTGGCGAGGCGAATCAGGCGAGCACCATCGAGGTCGAGCCGCAGGTCATAGAGAGCATGGGCTCGGAGAAGTACGTGTACTTCGAGACGAGCCGGGATCAGGCCGTGCGACTGGATTCGGTGGCGGAGCTAACCGGCCAGGAACCGGGCGACGGCGGTTCGGCGGAGAGTTCGAGCGGCGACATGATGGTTGCGCGGGTGTCGGCGGCGAGCCAGGCGAAGCGGGGAGAGAAGATGCGGATGGTCCTCGACGCCAGCAAGGTCCGGCTCTTCGATCCCGAGACCGAGTTGGCGATACTCTAAAACCGCCTGGAGAGTACGGATATCGAGTTTCAAACCACGCAAGCATTAGAAGGGAAACAGAGCATGGCGCAAACAACCGGAACGATGGCGGCGACGCCGGTAAACAGGGGCATGAACCGGCGAGACTTCCTGAAGGTCAGCGGCGCGGGGTTGGCCGGGGTGGCGTTGTTGGGAGTTGCGGGCTGCGGTGGCGGCGGAGGTGGGAGCGAGGGCGGCTCGGGTGAGTTCATATTCTCGTTCGGCCCTGATACGTCCGGCAGCTTGCAGGAGGTCGTCAAGAGGTTCAACAAAGAAAATAAAGGCAAGTACACGGCCAAGTACCGGGAAATGCCGGCGGACACGGGTCAGTACTTCGACAAGGTCCGCACGCAGTTTCAGGCCGGTGGCGGGGACATAGACCTGATCGGCGGAGATGTGATCTGGCCAGCGCAGTTCGCGGCTAATGGTTGGATCCTGGACCTCTCCGACAAGTTCACCGAGGAGGACCGGGCCGACTTCCTGCCGGGACCGGTAGAGTCCAACACCTACGAGGACAAGGTTTACGGTGTACCCTGGTTCACGGATGCCGGGATGCTCTACTACCGCAAGGATCTGCTCGACAAGAACGGCATCAAAGAAGCCCCCAAGACCTGGGACGAACTGAAAGACGCAGCTAAGCAAGTTACAGAGGCCGAGGGGACGAAATACGGCTTCGTGTTCCAGGGTTCGCAGTACGAGGGTGGCGTCGTAAACGGTCTGGAGTACATCAACAGCTACGGTGGACAGGTGTTGGACGAGAACGACGCGAGTAAGGTCGTCATCGACAGCCCGGAGTCCTCCGAAGGGCTCTCGATAGCGGCGAGCATGATCGAGGAGGGCGTGTCGCCCCAGGCCGTCACCAACTTCACGGAGACCGAGTCGCAGACCACGTTCCTGAACGGTGACGCGGTCTTCTGCCGCAACTGGCCGTACATGTACGCTCTCGCGGCCGACCCGGACGAGTCCAAGATCAAGCAGGAGCAGATCGGGGTGGCGCCGTTGCCCGCTGGTTCGGCGGAGAGCGTCAGCGGCCTCGGTGGCTGGAACTTCTACATAAACGCCGCCTCGGACCCCGAAACCCAGGATGCGGCCTACGAGTTCGTGAAGTTCTGCACCTCGCCCGAGATCCAGAAGTTCCGCGCCCTGAACGGCTCGTTCTTGCCGACGCTCAAATCCTTGTACGAAGACAAGGAGATCCTCGACGCGGTGCCGGTCATAGCGCTCGCGGGCGATGCGCTGGCGAACACCCAGCCGAGGCCGGTCTCGCCGGCGTACTCGGACATGTCCCTCAAGATGGCCGAGCAGTTCAACGCGGCGTTCAAGGGCGACGTATCGCCCGATGAAGCCGTCAAGACCTTGCAGGGGGAGCTGCAGGACATAGCCGACCAGGCGTCGTAAAGGAGAAAGCCACGGGCGGCGTGGAGGTCACCGCCGCCCAGTCTCCAAAGGAAGGAGTGTCGTGACGACCGCACCGAGGGAGAAAAAGCGCGGAGGCTGGTTAAAAGAAGAGTTCGGCAACCCCGAGCGCCGCACGGCCTACTATATGGTCTTGCCGGCGCTTTTGATCATCATGATCGTGGCTGTTTACCCGGTGCTCAACTCCATATGGTTGAGCCTGCACGCCGCGACCATCACGGCGACCGGCGAGTTCGTGGGCTTCGAGAACTACGTGGAGATGTTCGGCAACGACGACTTCATCTCCGGGCTTAAGAATACCGTGATCTTCACGGTGGTCAGCGTGTTCTTCGAGTTCATTATCGGGCTTGGGATCGCGCTCGCGATCAACCGGGCGTTCCGGGGGCGCGGGCTCGTGCGGGCGGCGGTCCTGGTGCCGTGGGCGTTCCCGACCGTGATCTCGGCGGCCATGTGGCGGCTGATGTTTCAGGACCAGATCGGGGTCATCAACTACGTTGCGAACGGCATCGGCCTTATCAGCGAACCGATCCTCTCGGACGCCACCCTGCTGCTGATCGGGTCGATCCTCGTGGACGTGTGGAAAACGACGCCGTTTATGGCGCTCCTGTTGCTCGCGGGGCTACAGACCATCCCCGGCGAGGTGTACGAGGCCGCCAGGGTCGACGGGGCGAACGTGTTACAGCGGTTCTTCCTGATAACGATGCCGCTGTTGAAGTCCACGATTTTGGTGGCCGTGCTGTTCAGGACGATGGACTCCTATCGGGTCTTCGACCTATTCTGGGTGATGAGCAACCGTCAGCTCGAATCACTCTCGACCTTCGTGTACCAGGGCGTGCGAATTAGCCAACTCCAGTTCGCGCAGGGAAACGCCGCGGCGGTGTTCATATTCGTTACGGCCTTTCTACTGGCGTTGTTCTTTATCTACGGTCTGGGTATGCAGACCTCGACGGAGGATTAGTCATGGCTAGCGCAACCGCATCCGGAAGCGGCTCCAAAGGCAACTTCAACATGGTGCTCTTCTACGTGTTCCTGATCGGGTTCGTCCTGGTTAGCTTATTTCCGCTGCTCTGGGTCTTCAAGATGAGTATTGTTACCAGGAGTGACTTGTTCCAGTCGCCGGTTACGACGCTGGTGGCACCCCCGATCGCGGACTCCTACAACACTATCTTCGCCAACCCGGACTTCCGGCGCGCGCTGCTCAACAGCACGATCATCGCCGGGATAACGACCATCATTTGTTTGTTCTTCGGGGCCATCGCCGCCTATGCGATAGCGCGGCTCAGGTTTCGGCTCAAGAGCGTGGTTATGACGACGATACTCGCGATCAGCTTCTTCCCGGCGGTGGCGATCATCGCGCCGCTCTTCCTGCTGTTCAGCAAGGTTGGTCTTATCAACACCTATTGGTCCGTCATAATCACCGACGTGGTCTTCGCACTTCCGCTTACCATCTGGATCCTAGTTTCGTTCTTCAAGGAATTGCCGAAGGACTTGGAGGAAGCCGCGAGAGTCGACGGAGCGACCACAATACAGGCGTTCCGAAAAGTGATCGTGCCGTTGGCCGCGCCCGGAGTCTTTACCACCGCTATCCTGACGTTCATCTTCGCGTGGAACGAGTTCTTGTTCGCGGCCACGTTCCTGTTCGATGCCAGCACCCAGCCGGTGACAGTGGCGATACCGAATTTCGCCACAGTCTACACGGTAGACTACGGGGCTCAAGCGGCGGCGTCGGTCGTGGTCACGATACCGTTGGTGATACTGGTACTCATCTTCCAGCGCCGCATCGTCTCGGGCCTTACCGCCGGAGCCGTGAAGGGTTAGCCGAACTACACCGCCGGGGAGCACCCGGCCTAGAAGGGTAAGTCCCTTTGGAGAACGAGAAACTGTGGGTGCGGGATCTCAGGCCCGGTTTGAGCCTGAGATCCACGTTCCAAGCCGCCGACACTACGGTGCGTAACGACTCTCGCGGGTCCCCCTACCTCTCGTGCAAACTGGTGGACCGCACGGGCTCGGTGGACGCCCGCATGTGGGGCCTGCCCCACGACCTGAGAGACGGCTTGCCCGATCCTTCCTACGTGCGCGTCGAAGGCCACGCCCACGAGTACCGTGGGATGCTTCCTGTC
>JACDDK010000196.1 GCA_013817025.1 Rubrobacter sp. | reverse complement strand
CGCCCACGAGGGCTCGGTTGTGGAGACTTTGGACCGCTCGAAGCTCCACGCCGTTCAGACGCCGCAGGCTTTCCGCCTCGGACTCCTACGCGATATCTACGCTGTCACGGAGGACGAATTGCGCCTCGCTACCGACGACGCCTCCCTCGTGGAGCGCAAGGGTGGCCGGGTAACGCTGGTCCACGGGGAACGGACCAACATAAAGCTAACATCCCCCGAGGACATAATCCTCGCCGAGGCTATCCTGATGTCCCGCGGTGTTCGCGGTGTGAGCCGGAACGGACTCCGGCACTGAGTTTCCGGGTTGGTCTCGGGGTCGACGTACACGCCTTCGCCGCGCCGAAGGATGGCCGGCCCCTGATCCTGGGCGGCGTCGACATCCCCTTCGACCGCGGCCTGGCCGGTCACTCCGACGCCGATGTCCTAGCCCACGCCATAACCGACGCCCTTTTAGGAGCCGCTGGCCTCGAAGACATCGGCCACTACTTCCCCGATACCGACGAGCAATTCAAGGATGCCGACTCCATCGAACTGCTGCGTAAAGTCCGGGTCATCGTTGGAGAAGAATGGAGCATAGCCAACGTGGACGCCGTTATCGTCTGCGAACTACCGAAGATCCGGGACCACCGCGAAGCCATGCGTGCGAACCTGGCGAACGCTTTGGGCGTCGAGCCGTCGCGGATATCCGTGCGCGGTACCACCTCCGAGCGCCTAGGCTTCACGGGCCGGGGCGAGGGGATCGCGGCGCAGGCTGTATGTCTGTTGGAGGGGCGGTGAGTGGGGTCCGGGTCCGCTTCGCCCCGAGCCCGACGGGAACGCTGCACCTCGGTGGCGTGCGCACCGCGCTCTTCAACTACCTCTTTGCCCGCTACCATGGTGGTGCGCTGGTACTGAGGATCGAAGACACCGACCGCGCCCGGAGCACGAAAGAGTTCGAGGCGGCACAACTCGAAGACCTCGAATGGCTCGGCCTGAGCTTCGATGAGGGACCATACCGGCAGAGCGAGCGCGGCGAGATATACGAGCGGAAGCTGGAGCTTCTCTCCGACAAGGGCCTGACCTACGAAGCGGAAGACGAAGCCGGGCGCAAGGCGCTGTACTTCCGTCCCCCCGAACGAAGCGGTGGTTTTCGGGACGAGTTGCGCGGTGACGTACCGTTCTCGCGTGTGGAGGACTTCGTGCTGCGGAAGTCCGACGGCACGCCGTCCTACAACTTCGCCGCCGTCGTGGACGACAGCGTTTTGGGAATCACCCACGTCATCCGGGGCGAGGAGCACATATCCAACGCGGGTCGTCAGGCGCTGCTCTACCGGGCCCTCGGGGCGGACGAGCCGAAGTTCGTCCACCTCGGGCTCATCCTCGGTCCCGACGGAAAGAAGTTGAGCAAACGGCATGGGGCGGTGAGCGTTTCGGATTATCGTCACGGGGGCTATCTGCCGGAGGCGCTCGTTGGTTACCTGGCGCTGCTCGGGTGGTCGCACCCGGAGGGGCGCGAGGAGTTTGATGGTCTCGACGACCTTGCGCGGGAGTGGGACCCGTCGCGCCTCGGCGCGAGCCCGGCCAACTTCGACCCCGACCGCTTGCTGCACGCGAACGCCAGCGCCATACGCGCTATGTCCGCCGAGGAGTTGCGGCGTCGTTTGGAGCCGTTTCTGGGGGAGCCGTTGCCGGTGGGGCGAGAGTTGGCGGCTGTGGCGGCGATTGGGGAGGATATGCGAACCCTCGCCGAAGCTCCGCATCTGCTGGCGGAGATCACGGGTCCCGTAGAACCTGCGAATTTCGCCCCGGACCTGCCGGATCCGAGCGCGACGGTCTTCGCGCATGCCGCCGAGAGCCTCGAAGGCCGCGCCCTGGAGGATTTGGATGCCGCTAGGAGCTTCGTCAAAGAGCTTCGGTCGTGGGCGAAGGAGCAAGGCATAAAGACCCGCGACCTGTTGCATCCGCTGCGACTGGCGCTTACGGGGCGGGATGGTGGGCCGGAGATAGTTTATTTATTCGCGGTGCTCGGGCCGGAGGAGGCGCGGGCGCGGATAGAACGGGCGAGAGAGGCTAGACTAGCGTTATGAGCATTCGGGTGCGGGATACTTTGAGTGGCACGTTGGTGGAGGTTGGTCAAAACGGGAAGGTCGGCATCTACGTGTGTGGGCCGACGGTCTACGACCACGTCCACATCGGCAACGCGCGGGCGCCGCTGTTCTGGGACGTGGTGGCGCGGTATTTGAGGCACCGGGGCTACGAGGTTACGCTCGTCCAGAACATAACGGACATAGACGACAAGATCATCGACAAGGCCAACGAAGAGGGCGTCTCGTGGAAAGAGATCGTGGACCGCTACACTGACTCCTTCCACGAGGCCCTGCGGGTATTAGGCGTGAACCCGCCAGACATCGAGCCCCGCGCCACCGAGCACGTGCCCGAGATGATCTCTCTGATTCAAGAGCTTGTCGAGAGCGATCACGCCTACGCCCCCGGAAACGGCGACGTCTACTACGCCGTGGATAGCTTCCCCGAGTACGGCGCGCTCAGCAAACAGCGCCCTAAGGAGATGCGCGAGACCGAGAAGGGCACTGCGTCCGACAAACGCAGCCCCCTGGACTTCGCGCTGTGGAAGGCGTCCAAGCCCGGCGAACCCTCGTGGGATAGCCCGTGGGGACCGGGACGTCCCGGCTGGCACATCGAATGCTCCGCGATGGTCGAGAA
>JACDDK010000195.1 GCA_013817025.1 Rubrobacter sp. | reverse complement strand
ACCGGCCTTCGGTGGCGAGACGATGAGCCCGCGCTGCCCCTTGCCGATGGGCGCCACAAGGTCTATGACGCGCGGCGCGATGTCGTTTGGTTTCCATTCGAGGCGCAGCCGGTCCTCGGGGTAGAGCGGTGTGAGATCGTCGAAGTTCGGGCGCCAGTGGCCTTTCTGGGGCTCTTCGCCGTTGACCGTCTCGATGCGCGTGAGCGCCGGGTACTTCTCGCCGTCGCGGGCGGGTCGGATCTGCCCGACAACGTAATCTCCCCGGCGCATGTTGAACCGCTTTATCTGAGACGCCGAGACGTACACGTCACCCTTGCCCTGGCTGTAACCGTTCGTCCGCAAGAACCCGAACCCATCCGGCAACACGTCCAGAATACCCGTCTGCGACTGCTCGGCGTTTTTGTCCGACTTCTCACCGCCGCGCTGGCGGCCATCCGAGCGGTTTTCACCGCGACCGTCCTGCCGGTTGCGTTGCTGACGCCGCTGATCACGAGCCGGTGCCTCGGTCGCGCCGTTGGCGGACCCGTTCGTCGAACCGCTCGCGGGTTCGGCGGACGTGGTCTCCGGCGCCCGCTCCGGTGCCGGGGTGCCGCCGTTTGTGGCTTCAGGCGCGGCCTGCGGTAAGGATTCCTGGGTTGGCTCTTGGGTGGGCTGGGGTGTGGAAGGTGTATTGCCAGCCTGCTCGGTGGCGACCTTAAAGATCAACTCGGCAAGCTCGGGCTTGCGGTACTTGCGATACTGCTCGATCCCAAGCTGCGAAGCGATCTGGTGCAGGTCGCTTAGACGCTTGCGTTCGAGGGTGGATAGCTCGGTCATGTGGTTCTGCCTCTCCTGGTTTGCGTTGCGAAAGTGTTTCTGCTGGCGCTGGTAGCGCCCGTCTGCTTTGAAGCCGAAGCCCTCGAAAGTCCGCGTCGGACCCTGGGGCGTGAGTGGTATATGCGTAGCTTACCATAAGCAGCCTTGCGAATGTCGCTCGTTCCCGCGTTTTTCATCCCGAAAGCGCCGCTCGACGCTAGCTTTCCCCGCTATCGACGGCTACAAGGTTATCAATGGTGAGCTTGGGATCCCCAAGTCTTCTAGCGTGCGCCGAACAGTATACACTCGTTAGTGTCTCATACCGAAACACTTTTCGACCGCTACTACTATACCGCCCGCGGCTCGTGATGGCGCTTCCCACGGCGCTATTTACGAAGGCGTCCGGCAGACGCGACTTTGCCCCTGATCTCAGCCTCAGAGCCTGTCCCCGCCATCGGTTGTGGCCTCGCGCGCGAGCTTTAGTAGCGCGTCGTCGAGCCCTTCGCCCACGGGGTCGTTGTCGCAGTACAGCACGCGCTTTCCCTCCGACGCTCCGCGCCGCGTAACGACGTCCACGGCGGCGGCCTTTATTTCCGTTAGGTAAACCTCGGCTTCGACCGTGCCATCGAGGTCCTCCTCCAGACGCGCCCGATCCGAGAGGTTCCCGGACGCCGCCACGACCTGGCATCCGTACTGGTCTTCGAGGTGCCGCGAGAGCTTATCCAGCACCGCGGGCGGCGCCGTCGAGACGTAGGCCACCTTCAAGCCCCGCACTTCGCCAACGGGCCGCGGCCGGAACACGGTCGGTATCACGGGCAGGTCGGGCCGGACCTCCCGCACCGCCTCCAAGATGCCGCGTACCTTCTCCTCGCTCGCCATCGGCGCCTCGCTCATCGTCAGCAATAACAGATCCGATAGCAGCAGCCGGTAAGCTCCCAGAAAACCAGCGATGTACTCCGGGTCCTGGTGCGCCCCGGCGACGAGCACACGCCGGTCCACCGCCACCGGCGGCATCGCCGCCCCCGACCCGTCGAAGAGCGTTATACCGGTGTCGAGACCGTTCGCCAGCTTCGCGCCCTCAAGCACGTTGGAAACGAACGGCTCCCCGGAGAGGCCGCCACCGCACCGGCGGCACCCCACTGTGACGACGCGGCTCAGAGCGGCGGTCTCGTAGTAGTCGCTTGCGGCGTGCGCCCCGCGCTCCAGCGCTTCTAGCAAGTATTCGCCGCCGACCTCCAGCTTGTGGCCCTCCACGATCTCCGGTGTTGGTGGCCCACCTCGGCCCATCGAGACCACGCCGGGGTCGAAGCCCGTGCGTGCCAGCAACCGCGCCAGATAGCCGGATACCGCCGTCTTGCCGACTCTTTTGCCGGTGCCTATAACGGCGATGGACGGCTTCTCGGAGACATCGTGCAACTCCGGTGGCCGGAACTCGAAATCACTCCCGCGATAGATAGCGCCCGTCGCAAGTACCAGGGACGCTATCCGCATCCGCTCCCGATACCCCACCACCGGCTCGTCCGAGAGGTCCACGACCACATCCACCGCGTACTCGGCGAGCGCATTCTTTACGGCCTCGACGGGCGATGCGCCCTTCACCAGCGGCATCCCGTAGTCCGTGCCGGGTTTCAGCTTCTCGGTGCCGCCGAGAAAAGCGGCTGCTATCCCCTCGACGTTCATGGATTCGCGGACGCTCTGTATGGCGTCCAGGACTACGGGCGGGTAGTGCTCACCGTCTATGAGGAATAGGGCGCGCAAGAGACTCCTAGTCGCTGGTTACGGCGGTCTCGGGATTCGAGGTTACTTCCTGGTCGATTTTCTCCTCGTAGCGCGAGTACTCGTGCGTGACCGAATCGAAGTCCACCGTCAACTCCGGGTCCTTGAACGGGTACTTGCGAAAGACCTTTACACGC
>JACDDK010000194.1 GCA_013817025.1 Rubrobacter sp. | reverse complement strand
GGGCGTTGCTCGGCTCTTCGATAGATAACCCAATAATTTTCAACCTCGTCGAAGGTGTGATTCGGATTGGGATCTTCGTGCTGTATATCTTGGGCATCTCGGCGGTCAGCAAGGACATCAAGCGTTTCTTCGGCTACCACGGTGCGGAGCACAAGGCGATAAAAGTCTACGAGAACGGCGAGGAGTTGGTCCCGGAGAACTCGCACAAGTTCGATACTTCGCACGTGCGCTGCGGGACGAGCTTCGTGTTGTACGTGCTGGTTCTGAGCATCCTGGTGTTTAGTTTGCTTGGCGTGGAGGGGTGGTTGTATATGCTGACGAGCCGCGTGATCGTCATTCCGATAGTCGCGGGGATCGCGTTCGAGTTCATTATGTGGAGCGCGCGGCATCAGGACAACGCCCTCGTGCGGATTTTGGTGTGGCCGGGGTTGCAGATGCAGAAGTTGACGACGCGGGAGCCGGACGACGACATGGTCGAGGTGGCGATGGCGTCTTTGAAGAAAGTGCTCTCGCTGGAGGAAGAGTCGAAAATCTCCCCGAACGAGGCGACTAACAAGCTGGTGATCTAAGTTGGACAATCAAGTGATCAAACTGGCCGAGGAGACGCTCGAACGCTACGACGCGCTCACGCGCGAACTCTCGGACCCAAACATCTTCTCCGACCAGAACCACTACCGCGAAGTTGCGAAGGAGCACGCCCGCATTAAGCGGGGTGCCGAGCTATCCCGCGAGCTTCTGGACTCCATCGAGGAGGCGCGGGAGGCGCGCGAGCTCGTCCCGACCCCCGGTGACGCGGAGGAGAAGGAGTTCTACGCGGAGGAGGCTCGGGGGGCGGAGGAACGCGGGGAGGAGCTTTCCGAGGAGATTCGGGCGGAGCTTATCGACCGCGACCCGAACGACGACAAGGACGTCATCATCGAGATCCGAGCCGGTACCGGCGGCGACGAGGCGGCGCTCTTCGCGGGCGAGCTTCTGGAGATGTACTCGCGTTACGCCGAGCGCCTGAAGTTCAAGCACCGCACGCTGTCTTCGAGCCCGGCGGAGGTCGGGGGTTTCAAGGAAGTGACGGTGGAGATCGGGGGCGACCGCGCCTACTCGGTCTTTAAGCACGAAGGTGGTACGCACCGCGTGCAGCGGGTGCCGAAGACGGAAAGTCAGGGACGCATCCACACCTCCACGGCTACGGTAGCGGTGATGCCGGAGGCGGAGGACGTTGAGATCGATGTCCACCAGAACGACCTTGAGATCGACGTGTACCGATCCAGCGGCCCCGGCGGTCAGAGCGTGAACACGACCGACTCGGCGGTTCGCATCACGCACAAGCCGACCGGCCTCGTGGTGACGTGCCAGAACGAGAAGAGCCAGCTTCAGAACAAGGAACAGGCCATGAAGATCCTGAAGGCCCGCCTGCTCGAACGCGAGATGCAGGAGCGCCAGCAGGAGGCCGGTGCCATGCGCCAGGCGCAGGTCGGCACCGGCGAGCGCTCCGCGAAAGTCCGCACCTATAACTTCCCGCAAGGCCGAATCACCGACCACCGCGTCGGCGTAACCTCGCACAGCATCGACGCGACGATGGGCGGCGGTCTGGAGGAATTTACCCAGGCTCTCGCCGCCAAAGAACGCTCTGACAAACTCTCCGCCGAGACTAACGGAGATAACAACTAAAAGATGACGACCGGCGTCGCGAGCGCCCGCGACCTCGTCCGCCAGGCCACCACGAGGCTGGAGAAAGCTGGCGTCCCCGAGCCGGTGGCGTCCGCGGAAGTATTGCTCTCCGAGTTGCTCGGCGTCGGACGCGCAATGCTTCCGTTGGTCCGCGAATCACTCACCGAAGACGAGGCGAAACTCTACGGGGCCTGGATCCTACGCCGCCTGAACCGCGAGCCCGTGCAGCGCATCCTCGGCCACGCCTACTTCCGCAACCTGCGGCTGGAGTTGAACGAACACACCCTCATCCCACGCTCCGACACCGAGAGCGTCGTCGAGGCCGCGCTGGAGCGCATCGACCGGCGCGGCGGAAGCCGCCGAGTTCTCGACCTCGGCACTGGCTCGGGCGCGATAGCCATCTCCATAGCCCAGGAACGCCCCGCTTGCGAAGTCCACGCCACCGACACATCACAGGCCGCGCTACAGACAGCCCGCCGCAACGCCGAAGCCAACGAAACAATGGTCCACTTCCACCAAGCCGACGTAGCCGCCAACCTCGAAGCCTTGCGGGAAAGCATAAGCGTTCTCGTCTCCAACCTGCCATACATCCCGAGCGCCGAGATAAACGGCCTCGCCCCCGAAGTGCGCGACTGGGACCCACTCACCGCTCTCGACGGCGGTCCCGACGGCCTGGACTTCTACCGACGAATACTCACCGAAACACCGTCTCTGCTGGAACGCGGCGCGGACGTAGTGCTCGAAGTAGGAGATGGACAGGCGGACGACGTACTCGCGCTCGGAGAGGCTACGGGTTTCACCACGTTGGGCTCTCACAAGGATCTCGCGGGCTCCGAGCGAGCCGTAATATTTCGATGGCCCGCATGACGATAGCTTCGGTTGCGGAAGCCTCGGAAGTCCTGCGGCGCGGAGGTGTGGCGCTTGTGCCCACCGATACCGTAGTCGGGCTGGTCGCTTCGGAGGCGGGGCTGGCGCGGTTGGCGCGAATGAAAAACCGCGACCCGGCGAAGCCCATCGCCCTACTGTGCTCTTCGTCGCAGGACGCTTTCGCTCAG
>JACDDK010000193.1 GCA_013817025.1 Rubrobacter sp. | reverse complement strand
ATCTTATCGGGCGCAACGCCGCCCCCGGATCCTAGGACAATCGCCTCGCCAACCGCCTCGATAACGAGGGCGACCACGATCTGGTTGCACGCCTTCACCACCTGACCGGCGCCAGCGGGACCGACGTGTGTGACGGTCTTGCCCATCGCCTCGAACAGCGGCTTCGCCCTCTCGAAGTCGGCTTCCTCGCCCCCGACCATGATCGAGAGGGTACCCTCCTGCGCCCCCACGTCCCCGCCCGAGACCGGGGCGTCGAGCATCGAGGCCCCACGCTCTCGCGCTTCCCGGCCCAGCTCTCTCGCCAGGGTCGGTGAGCTGGTGCTCATGTCCACTATGAGAAGATCTCTTCCCATTCCCTCGAAGATACCGCCTTCTCCGGCCACGACCTTCTCCACCACGGACGGGTTCGGCAGCATGGTGATCACGACATCGCACCTCCCGGCGACCTCCCCCGGAGTATCCACCACCTCGCCACCGCCCTCGGCGGCCAGCTCCTCGGCCTTCTTCCTGGTTCGGTTGTGAAGCACCACCTCGTAACCGGCCTTCATCAAGTTCAGAGCCATGGGACCGCCCATGCCCCCTAGCCCGACGAAACCTATCCTCTCACGCACTCCGTCTCCCCTTTTGCGATCTAGTACGGTCTTCCGCAAGCCCCCGAGAGGCGATCCCGAACCCGGTTCCATGGCACGGGTGTTCGGCGTCGAAGTGAACCACCATCATACCTACCGCCGGTCCTCGACGCCGGAGACCTTCGTGCAGAGAATGGTCTTCCTACGCCTTTGCGCCCTCTCGGGCCCGATGGCCCGTGGTCAGTCAAAGTATGAGCCCCCGTTCACGTCAAGGATCTCGCCGGTGACGTAGGCTGCGGCGTCCGAAGCGAGGTAGAGAGCCGCACAGGCAATGTCCTTGGCGGTGCCGGCCCGGCGCAGCGGCGCGGAGCCTGCCACGGACACGCGAACCTGATCCTCTAACTCTTGGCTGCTGCTCCTAGCCACGATGCCCGTGTCTACGAAGCCCGGAGCGATAGCATTGCTGGTGATGCCGTAGGGGCCGAGTTCGCGAGCCGCTGCCTGGCAAAGTCCTATTACAGCGGCTTTGCTGGCCGCGTAATGGCTCGTCCCGAATATACCGCCGCCCTGCTTACCGGCGACGCTGCTGAGCCATACGACGCGGCCGCGGCGACGTCGCATCATCCCGGGCAACACGGCTTTCAGGCAAAGGAAGCCACCTCGGACGTTGATTCCCATGATCAGGTCGAACTCCTCGAGACCAATTTCCCAGATCGGGGTTGAACGGGAGATGCCGGCGCTGTTCACCAAAATGTCTACCGGTCCAAGTTCTCGCTCAAACACAGCGACAGCCGCCGACACCGACCCGGGATCGGTGGCATCCATACGGAGAGGCACCGCTTTACCACCGGCGGCCCGCACCGTCTGGGCGGCGGCCCGCACACCATCTTCGTCCACGTCCGCGAGGCCCACCGAGGCACCCGCCGCAGCGTAGGCCAAGCCTATCTCGCGTCCGATGCCACGCTCGGAGCCTGCTCCCGTGATCAAGGCGGCTTGACCGTCCAGTCTGAAGGCGTCCAGGTAGCTTGACTCAGTCGGGTCGATTTTCACCTTTGGATCGCTCAAGAAATTCCTTCCGGCGACTCGTTTCTAGTTCCTTCGTGAGGGTTACACTGCCTGGCTCTATGCTCGATCTCGATCGCCTAACCGCCCGCCGTGGGACGCTTGGGTACGCAACCTTGAGGTGCCCCTCTCAGTTAACAATATATGATGGCTAAGCAAGTTCCTCACCTATTCAATAATAGCAAATGGCGCGCACGTCTTTAGCAGCGGTCTTGGACTCCCCGCAGTAGGCGTACCGGACTCAGCCGAAGGCGGACATCGAGTGGTCGGGCCTCCTAATTGGCGCTCCGGCGTTCTTCCTCGCCATGATCCAGACGTACATAGTACCTTGCATCATCCCGTCGCTGGGTGGGTAGCGACAGATGATGCCACATTCGTAGGGCCAGCTGTTTTCGACATCTCGCCGGTGTTCTCCAGCCAGGCGTGGAAGATCCGTTGGCGAGGTTTCGCAACGGTTCACTCCACGCCGGTTCTTGGAATCTGATCGGACAGATATGCGGCGACCGCGTGCAGGTAGGCGTGGGCCGCCGCCTCGACCGCATCCGGGCTCGAGCCCCGCCCCGCGTACTTTCGGTCCTCGAAGTTAACTGTGATTCGTGCCTTCCCGACCATGTCGTAATCGTCGAAAGCGTAGATGCGAAGGCCCGTGACCTCACCCCGGACCCGATCGCGGCGTTCGCGGCGCGGAAGAGTGCGTTCATGGAGCCATCGCCCTCGGCTTCGGCTTCGGCATGATCGCGACCGCCCCGCGAGATCCTCACTGTGGCGCGGCTTCGACGACCGGTGGAGGCCACAACGCGGAAGGCCACTAATGCCAACTTCTCCGTCGTCATCCGTGTGAAGCTTCTCCTATCATATTGCACGGTCCCTTATCCTCAAAAACCTAGATCTACCACGCCGCACCGTCGAACCTCTCGAAGATAGTTCCCGCATCCCCCGGATCGACGGTAGGATGCGCTTGTTGACAGGAGCCGTGTCGCACCGGTCACCACGTCGGCAGTGTCTCTGAACACAACCGTCTACACTATTGTAGACGGGTATCGGGCCGCGACCGAAGCGAAACTCAAAGGCTTTCACGATCCCTCCCAC
>JACDDK010000192.1 GCA_013817025.1 Rubrobacter sp. | reverse complement strand
GCAGCCACTGGAAGGTGGAAATATCCGCCGGTTGCGGGCCTCACCGGCGGCTCGGCGGGCCGCTGCCGCACGAGATTTGACGCTCGAATCCGTCGCCGGTTCCGGCCCTAACGGGAGGATCTACCTCTCCGATGTGCTGGAGGCCGACGTCCGCCAACAACCCGCGCAAGGCGCGCCAATCGAAAAGGTACCGGAGTCGACGGAGACCCCCGCCCCCGCATTAGCCACCGAGCCACCGTTCGACGGCGCGGTGCGGGAGAAGCTCTCGCGTATTCGGCGGGTTGGGGCCGAGCGGATGGCCAAGAGTTTCGCGGAGGTGCCGCACTTCTACCTGAATCGGGACCTCGAAGTGGATCGGCTGTTGGAACTGCGGGAGCGCTTGAAGGCGAAGATGGACCCGGCACCGTCGGTCACGGAACTTCTGGCTCTGGCCGTCGCTCGGACGCTGAAGGATCATCCCAGACTCAACGCTCGCTATGTCGAGGGTGGTGAGGTGGCGTTCAACGCTCGGGTAAACCTCGGGATAGCGGCTTCGACGGACGAGGGGCTCGTTGTGCCGGTCCTGCATAAAGCCGACGCGCTGCCGTTGCGCGACCTCGTACCGGCGGTCAAGGACTTGGTGCGAAAAGCGCGGGACGGTGGGCTCGGGGCCGACGACCTCTCGGGCGGGACGTTCACGATCTCCAACCTCGGCATGATGGGCGTGGATAACTTCGACGCCATCATCAACGCGCCGCAGGCCGGGATACTGGCGCTCGGACGGGTCCGAACCGTGCCGGAGTGGCGGGGCGGCGAGTGGTTGCCGCTGCGTGTGATCTCCGCGACGCTGTCGGTGGATCACCGGGTAGCCGACGGCGCGGACGGCGCAATGTTTCTGGAGGAGCTGCAAGCCGCGCTCTCGGACTGGGAGATCCTGCTGTGAAAAGGTCTGTGGAGGCTGCTGGAGAATGTGAACGGTAGGTTGCAATATCGGGTACACTTCATGCATCGTCGGGTAGCGGACAAAGCCTGAACCGTAGGGGATTGGGTCGCGTTCCTTGACCGAGGGCTACCGTTGTGAAAGGGGAAATGTGAAGGTCGAGACGGACGCCATCCTGGTTTGTTCGAGTTGCGGTGTGGAGGGCGAGCACGAGCTTCTGTACCTCTCCGACCACCTGCGCGCCAGTCGATGCGGAAATTGCGGCGCGACCAGGCACTTCTCCAGTCACGTCTACGCCGAGTACGCGCGGGACGTGGCCGAGCGAACCGTCCGGCTACCGGGAAAGTTCGTTGGCGACGTTTTTAAAGGCCCGTCGTGGGTCGTGACTTGGCCTGTGAAAGCTCTGCGCAAGCCCTTCTCGCTCCTTCGGGAAGTCACTCAGGTTACGGCCTTCGAGCGACGCTGCCGTACCCGGAAGGGCGTCCGCCGTAAAGACGCTCCCTGCTAGAGCGGTCAGCTTTCGGCGGTCAGCCTCTATGTTCTTTTCTAACGGCGGATGCGTAGTCAGCGGGTGTCTGATATTGCTTTCTCGGCCGCCGCTACTATCTCGGCTTCATCCGCGAGTCGTCCCACACCCGGCACTTCCTCTGTCGAGGCCATGAATCCTTCCGCTGGTCCCACGAAACGGTGGCCCCAGCTTTGGAGTGTCTCCACGTTGCGCTCCGTGGCGGGGCTCTTCCACATCTCGGGGTTCATGGCGGGTGCCCAGAGGACGTTTTTGGCACCGGCGAGTATCGTGGCGGAGATCAGATCGTCTCCGAGGCCAATGGCCGCCCGCGCCATAGAGTCGGCGGTGGCGGGGGCTATCAGGACGAGTTCGGCCCAGCGGGCGAGGGTGACGTGCTCCACCCGCCCCGAGTGTTCCCACCAGGTTTCGTCGGTATGGATGGGAGCGCCGGTGGCTATTGCCAGGGTCTCTTCGGGGATGAAGCGGAAGGCTGCTTCGGTTGCGGCGGTTCTTACTTCGTGGCCGGACTCTCTGAGGCGTCGGATCACACCGGGCGTCTTGTACGCCGCTATGCCGCCCGTAACGCCTACGAGTATCTTCGCCGGGGTTTCCATAAAACTCAGTATATTGCAGCGGAGCTTGCGGCGGAGCCAAACGGCGGAGCCGATGGAAGATGGTAGTATACGTCCCCCGGCTTGGCGCGGCGATGCGGCGAGGCTCGACGTGCCGGAGCCGGGGACTAGAGAGAGACTAAAATGAACCGAGTTCGACACGCACGACATAGGAGCGGGGCCTAGTGGTTAGCAAGACACATGGCCTGCGCTGGCTCGAAGGGCTAAAAAAGTCTCAGCGGCTGACCGCCCGCGAAGAGCGCCGCAAAGAGGAGATCATGGACATCTTCCGCGAACTCTACGAGATCTCCGCCCGCCGCCTGGAACCCCCGGTGTTCCCACCCCCGCAAGCGCCATACTAGGTCCGCCAAACACCGGCACCGCATCCCGCTAAGATACACCGCATGGAGAACACGCTGGAAGGCAAAATCGCGATGGTCACCGGCGCGTCGAGCGGCATCGGAGAGGCGACGGCGCGGGAGCTGGCGGCGCGTGGAGCGTCGGTCGTGCTCGCGGCTCGGGACACGGAGAAGCTGGATCGGCTGGCTCGGGAGATCCTGTCGTCCGGGGGACGGGCGCTGGTCGTGAAGACGGATGTCGCCGACCGTGAATCGGTCGAGGCGCTGGTGGCGCGGACGGTGGCGGAGTTTGGGGCTCTGGACGTGCTGGTCAACAACGCCGGGCTCG
>JACDDK010000029.1 GCA_013817025.1 Rubrobacter sp. | reverse complement strand
GGTCTCTACCAGGCGATTCTGGATTACGTCACCAGCCCGGAGTTCGTGGGCAATATTCTGGCCTCGGTGTTCGTGGTGGTTCTCGGGATCGTCGCTTACCGGCTGCTGACGCACGGGGTTCCGCGGATGTTGCGGTGGCGGCGCAACCGCCGGAAGCTGCTCGACGCCGAGGCTGTGGCGCGCATCAAACGCCAGGACACGGCCATAACCCTCATCAGAAACGCTCTAGGGTACGTGATCTTCGCTGTCGTCACGTTGTTCGTGCTCTCTATTTTTATCCGAAATCCGCTGCCCGCCGCCGCGGGCGCCACGCTCGGCGCAGCCGTCGTCGGCTTCGGGGCGCAGAGCTTCCTGCGGGACGTAATAGCCGGGTTCTCCATAGTTTTCGAGGGGCAGTACGCCGTCGGGGACTTCATTGAAGTCGAGCCGACCAAAGCAGCGGGTATCGTCGAGGAGTTCGGGCTTAGGACGACCAAGATACGGGCTCTCTCCGGCGAGGTAATCTTCATCCCGAACGGTACCATTACCGGCGTTCGCAACTACGTCTCCGGCCAGCAACGCTTTACCGTTGAAGTCCAACTCTCCGACCCCGAGGCCGTAGATAAGGTCCTCGGCTCGCTAAACGAAGCCGCCGAACTCTACCTGACGCCCCCGCGCCTCGTGAGCCGCGAGGAGAACGACGGTCGGATAAGGCTCCGCATCCTGGCCGGTGTCCTGCCGTCGATGTCGTGGCTGGTCGAAGAGAACCTCACCGAGCGCATAAAGGCCGCCGCAGGCGAGGAAGCCTTAGCATCCAACCCTTTGATATATAAAGTGGATCAAGCCAACCTAAGCCGTATTCGGAACCTCCTGCCGCACGAGAACGAACAGAATCCCTAAGCCTCTTACCTCTTCTCCCCCGGTTTCCAGTCCCCGCGAAGATGCCCGTTGGTCTGGGCTTTCTCTCGTGACCGTCGTTCGCGCTCCAACCGTTCGGCGGCCCCTTTCAACAGCTCTCGGACTTTTTCCAGCCGAGCCTGTTCCGTGGTGAGCTCCAGGATGCTCTGGCGTGTCTCCACGTCGAACTCTATGCGCCCGGCGATGGCAAAAGCGAGGTTGCGGTACGGTGGCTCTATCTCGATGCCTACGGAGCCCTCCGTGGCCGCCTCGACCACGCGCTCCAGCAGAGCTATGCACTCCTCGGCCACCGCCGTCACGTCTTCCTCGGGCTCCTCGGCCAGGTACTCTACCTCCCCGACGTAATACGGCTTGCCGGTCATGATGTTGTTGAGTCTGAATCGCCGCGAGCCTTCTACGAGCACCACCATCCGCCCGTCTTCGTAACGCTCCACAAGCTCCACTATACGCGCCGTGCAGCCGACTTCCCGCGTACCGGACTCATCCGCGAGGATCATCCCGAACTCGCTCTCGTTCTCCAGGCACTCGTTGACCATCTGCTTGTACCGCTCCTCAAAGATATGCAGCGGCAACGGCGACCCCGGCATCAGCACCACGTTCAACGGAAACAACGGTATGTCCGACAAGATCGCGCTCCTCCCAATTGTCCTAGGCAGATTCTATCCTTCACCCATCATCCCCGCTATCATGCGCTTTCACAGACCACGAGAACTTTCCAACTTACGAAGGGACGATGATGCACGATTCGATAGTCAAAACAGCCCTGGTCACCGGCGCATCCTCCGGCATCGGTGCGGCCACCGCCCGACGCCTCGCGGGCGAAGGCCACAACGTAATCCTCACCGCTCGCCGCCGAGACCGCCTCGAAGACCTCGCGCACGAGCTAGGAGACTCCGCTCTCCCAATCCCAACGGACGTCACCGACCCGGACGCCTGCGCCGGGCTCGTCGAACGTGCCATAGAGTATTTCGGCACCCTGGATGTGCTTGTAAACAACGCCGGCGTCGGCCTCTACGACCCGATAGCCGAAGCCGACCCAGCGGACTGGCGCAGGATGTTCGACGTGAACGTCCTCGGAGTACTCCACGTAACCCAGGCCGCCGTGAGGCACATGATCGCACGGCGCACGGGCCACGTTGTCTTCGTCTCCAGCGTCGCGGGCCGCCGAGTCCCCTATCCTCACGGCGCCGTCTACGCGGCGACCAAACACGCCATCACCGCAATCTCCGAGGGCTTGCGCCTGGACATGGACGGCCAGGGTGTCCGGGTAACCAACGTCGAGCCCGGCCTCGTGCGGACCGAATTCCCCACAAGTTCCTACACCGACGCGGATGAATACTACGCCCAAAAGGACTACGCCCCGCTGGAGGCCGAAGACGTAGCCACCGCTGTCGCCTACGCGGTCGGCCTCCCACCGAGCGTGAGTATCAACGAGATCCTGCTTCGCCCCAGCAAGCAACCGAATTAGATTTCGGGTTACAAATATCAGGTTACAGGTATCATTGCCCCGCCCGTAAAGTCACCAGATCGTCCCACGCAGACAAACAACCGGCGGCGCTCCCATTGAGGAACGCCACCGGCTAGATTGCTGAAGCCTTCTACCTAAGCCCGATACCTCTAAGCTATTCGTCCTTACTGATCCAGTACGTAAACAGCAATGCCCCGGTGAAGGAGGTCAGGATTATAAAGAAACCTGCGAAGAGCCGAAGCACGCCTATGGTGTTCGGCTCCAGAAGGGCTAGTTCGATCATTCGCTCCTCGGGACTTTCTCACCGTTTATGGTGTTAATCTTCTGACCGTCCTGCTCGACAACCGCCGGGCAACCCTCGTTGTAGACCTTCTGGTTCATGCCGACGCAATTGTAGATCAAGAACCCGCCACCATTGCCCGCCGGCTGATGGTCCACCCGACGCGCCGATTCCCGCGTCGAGCCCATGTCGATCATCGTGAGCACCACCGCTACGGAGCACGTCATCAACGCGTACTGGCTCCAGCGGCTCGCCTGTCCCCAGCGGAAACCATCCGCCGTAGCCCGCAGATACAGCGTCAGGATAAAGAACCCGACGAGCATCAAGCCGATAAGCCCGATGTACTTCCACGGGTACATCGCGCCGAGCGGTATCTTCGTACCCTCGCCCTCCAGGAACACAAGCCCGAGCTGCGGAATTAGATCCGCATCCGACGGAATAATGTTCAGGAGCGTGAACAGCGCCGTGAAGCCTAGGGAGCCTATAGCCAGCTTCCGCAACACCGGCATCGGCTTCACCGCGAAGCGCAGCTTGTGGACGAAGTACGCCGTCGAGGCTATCGTCATCACCGCGATCAGGATGACCAACACGTTAAAGTGCCAGGCCTGCTCGCCGAGCATGATGGTCTCGAAGGCGTCCGGGGAACTCTCGCGGATGCCCTTCAAGTAACCGTAACCGATCACCGGCTGCAAAATTAGGAATCCGAAGCCCCAGATCAGGCCGAAGTGCCCCATCCAATCGTAGTATTCCCGATCCTCATCCCGCGTCGAGCGCAGGTAACGCCAACCGCCCCAACCCGCGATCAGGAACCCCGCGTAGGAGAAGTTGCCCACGAAACGGTGCATGTTCAGCGGCACCATCGTCTGATTGAGAAACGTCCGGGCAACGTCGGTAACCGGTGCTTCGGCCGGGGTGAGCATGTACGAGGCCACCGCGTCGATCATGGTCATAGCCATCAACCCGAAGAAACCGGCTATGAAACCGAACACCACGTGCAAGCTCTTGCGGTAAGCCAGCTTATCCCAGACGTTGTACCAGGCGTAGACGATGATGATCTGCCCGAGGAACATGAACGCCTCGACCAGAAACACCCAGAAGAAGATGTTTTGCAAGTAAGAGAAAAAGACCGGGAACAACGTAACCAACGCCAGCACAAACGTAATCGCCAGAGCCGCGCCCGAAGCGAAGAGCAAGACCACGAAGCGCGCCAGGTTGCGGGCGAACCGCTCGTAGTTCGGCTGCTTGGTAACGAGGCCGAGGTACTCGCTCGTGGCGGCTATAAGGACCGCTCCGATGATGAACGTGGCGAAGAGGATGTGCGTCTGGACGAGCGACGCGATGACGACGTTCTTGCCGATTATCGGGATTTGGAGATCACCAATAGGCATCCGCTATCCCCTACTGTCCCGGAAAGTTAATGATTCGGCTGACGGCCAGTAGCATGTTCAAGAGCACCGTCACGATGACCAGAACGCCGATGACGGAGGCGAAGGGCCTCTTCATGGGGCTGTAGCTCGGCCCCCGGTCCAGCCACGGCAGCGCGAACAACAGGACTATAAAGACCGTCGGTATAGCCACCGCGCCGAAGCTAATGAGCGCGTAGCCGGGGAAGAACATCAGCATCTGCTCGTAGAAGAAGAAGAACCACTCCGGTCGCGGCACGTAATCCACCGTCGCCGTGTTCGCCGGCTCAGAGAGCGGTGCAGGCGAGTAGTAGGACAACACGGAACAGGCGATCAGCAAGAACGCCGAGACATACCCATCGTAGAGCACCTGTGTTGGAAAGAACCCGACAGTCTCGTCCGGGCGGTCGTATACGTTCTCCTCGGTAATTATTTCTTCTTCGACCGGCTTCGCTTTGCCGGTTGCGGCGTTGTAAACCATCCCTACACCTCTCTTCTGAATGCTCGTGGCCGGATCATAGCAGCGGTGCTCCTATAGCCTCGGTAACATCTCTCACTCGCGGCCATTCCGGCTGCCGTTGTCGCCATAACGGTCGTCATCGTCGTCGTAGGGATCGTCGCCCATTTCGAGGCGCGAGTACTCTTCGAGGCGTTGGGTCTCGTGCAACTTCGCCAGCCGCTCGGTGTACTCGGACTCGCTGCCGAAGACCCCGTGCCGCCGCAAGAGGTACAGGTGAAGACCGATCAGGGGCGCAATGGCCGCCGGCAACAGCCACACGTGGATGGCGAAGAACCGCGACAGCGTCGCAGGCCCCACCGTATCCCCGCCAAGCAGGAAGTGAATCGTAGCCCCCCCGATGAACGGCGAGTAAGAGCCGATCTTCATCCCCACGACGCTCGCCCAGAAGCCGTCCTGGTCCCAGCGGAGCAGATAGCCCGTAAACGCCAGCCCGATCACCAAGAGCAGCAACACTACCCCGACGACCCAGTTCAACTCCCGAGGCGCCTTGTAGCCGCCGGAGAAGAACACCTGCGCCATGTGCATACCGATCACGGCCATAAGGAAGTTCGCCGACCAGTAGTGGATGCCCCGGATCAGTACGCCGAAGTAGGCGTCGTTCATGATGTAGTAGACCGAGTCCCACGCATGGTCCGTAGTCGGCACATAGTAGAAGAGCAGTAGGATGCCGGTCAGGAACTGAAGCGCGATCAGAAACAGACACGCGCTCCCTAAAGTGTAGACCCATGCCCCCCGTTTGGGAACCGGCTCGTACAGGAAGTGTTCCATATGCGTGACAACCCCGGTGCGGTGCTCCATCCAGTCCACGACGAACTTGCTGGCGTCCGCGGCCTGAGACCTCGCTCTGCCGATCATGCCATCTCCTTCTTCACGCTACAGACCATCCTAAACGACATAAGGCTGCTGCTTGTCCAGGCCGGGCTCTATGTCGTAGCCGTGTTTGACGTACAACTTGCCGTCTTCTTCGATCTTGACGTTGACGTACCTGTACATGTCCCGAGGCGGCGGCCCGCCCTCGTACGTGCCATTGATGTCGTAGAGCCCGCCGTGGCACGGACACAGAAACTCGCCCTTGCCGTCCAGGTTAATGAGCCACCGCACCGGGCAACCCAGGTGAGCGCACGAGTTCGAGAGCACGTTGATGTTCTTCTTGAGCTCCTCGCGCTCGGACTCCGAGAAACCACTGCTCTTCTCATCCAGAAAAGAAGGCCGTTCCACCTTCGCGATCTTACCGGTGTCGTGGTTGATCTCACTCTTCCACGAGAGCCACACGGCGTTCTTGAGCGTAAACTCCTCGTCCGAACGCTTCTCGTCGGGGAATTGGTTCTGAACGTCCGGGCCAGCGTAAATCTGCTCGATGGGAAACTCTATCGTGAAGGACGCGGGCTCGTCTGTCGGGATGTCCGAGACGGAGGCGACCTCTTGCCAGCCCTCATCTATGTCCGACTCGCCCAGCAAGTCGGTCTTGATGACCGGACTCAACACAAACGCCACCGGGGGGATGGTCAGTATAGCCCCCACGACCGTTCCGAGCAGCCCGAACCCAAGAAAATCTCCTCGGGTTATGGGGTCCTTCTGTAGCTCCGTCAACTCTTCGCCCCTTCTAGAAGTTCCGACGTTTTCTAATAGTTTCGCTCTAAAACTCTACTGCCCGAATCCGCTCGGAGGCGGGCTGCTTTCGATGGTGTAATCAGGCTGATTGTACACCGTGTAAGGTACGCGGGAGTTGGATTTCATGAGCCCCATGCTCATCGCCACGGTCGACGCCAGAACCCCTAGAGCGAGCAGCGTGACCCTGTACAAAGTACCCGGACTGCCGTATCGAAAGCGTAAACGCCCACGCATGTAGGTGATGAAAGCGCCCAAAGTCGCCAGCACCATCACCAGTATCGCGATGTAGCGCAGGTAGAAGAACGGCGACTCGTAAGGCACGCTCGCCAGCGGTGAGATCGAGTAGATTCCGGCCACCGCCGCCACCAAGCCGAAGAAACGTATCGGAACACGCCCGCCGAGGTCGGGGTGCCGCCCCGCCCCCATGAACATCGCCGCGTTCGCCAGCACGAACAGCAAAACCACCATGAGCAGGTTGAGGTACAAGAGGTTCGACGTGGCACCCGAGGTGAGCCGGTCGAAGGAACCCGTGTCGTTCGGGTTGACCGGGTTCTCCGGCCGCGCTAGTTTCATCGAGTACGCGATAAAGAAACCTATCAGCGGCTGAACCAGCAAAAACCCCGTACCCCACGTGAGGCCCACGGACGTGCTCCAGTCGAAGTAGGCCTTGTCCTCGGGCGATTTGGAGCGGCTGTACATGAACGCGGCCCACGCGGCCAGGGCGAAGGCCGGCCAGGAGAGGTTGGCGAACGTGCGGTGAAGGACCATCTCCACGAACATCGGGTTGAAGATGCCCTGCAGCGCCGTGCCGAAGCTCTGGATGTTTTCGTTGGAGAGCGGCGTGGCGTTCGGGCCGCCGCCGGTGGTCATGTACGTGTCGATGCCGGTCATGATGAGCATCCAGATCCAGATAAAGAAACCCATCGTGAACCCGAGAGCGATGTGCCGCTTCTTGTTGAGCACGCTGTAGCGGTCCCACTTGTAGTAATACGAATACATCCCCCACAACGCGAGTGTCATCGAGAGCATCGCCAGAGCTATAAAGAAGAAGAAGTGCGTGAACAGCGAGGTCGTCACCCTCGGATAAAACCCGACCAGCAACACTAAAAACAGCACCGCGAACGTCGCCCCGGTGCTGAAGGTCAGAACGTTGAAGCGGGCCATCGAGTGCGCGAGCCGGTCCATCCTCGGACTGCCCGTGCGAGCCCCCCACGCCTGAAGGACCGGCGCCGCGATGGCGAACCCCACGAACAACTCCGCAAAGAACATGTGCGCGAGCATCGTACCGCCGGTGAACGCCCTAGCCCCGCCGGGAAATCCAATGTTGGAGAGATCTACCTGCGCCAACAAGTAGACCGTAAGCTCCGGAACCGAATAAGTAGTAGTCAACACGCTCTATAAACTCCCTCTAAACTCAACTCAAGCTTCCCTGGACGCTTCGCTGGTTTCGGACTCCTGCGCCCCGCGCTCGCTACCGCGCCCGTCATTGGCGGCGTTTCCGTTGCGCGGCACGACTTTGCGGGGGCCAATACGGTGCAGGGTCGCCTGGTGCATGGCTCGTGGCTCCAAGCGCCGGTCGACTATGTAGTACATGGCGTCGTTCTTCTGCAATACCTCTCTTATAGGACGCAGCAGGGCGCGCTCATGGGTGCTGGCGAAGACCAGAACCTTTCCGAACTCGAACGCCTCGTTCCAGGTGCCGGCCTCCTCGCGGGGTGCCTCCATCTCCGTCAGGATCGGAGAGACCCCAACACGGGTGAAGGAGCCCACGACCAGGATGGCCGCCAGTGAGATGAACACCATGAAGGTCGGGATGCCGATGGACGGCACTATGGCGGCGAAAAAGATGCCCAGCACTACGAACGAGATAGCGAACCCTATAGGTACTTCGAGGCCGCGCCGGTCGTCGGGAATAGTGATATAGCGCGTACCTTCCGGGAAAGGCTCTGGCTCGTCCATATCCCGGCGCTTGAGGATCACGGTCAAGTCGTCGCGGCCCACACCGAGGTCCCCGATCTCGGTGACAGCTTGGTTCAGCTCGACGCCGTCGCTTATCACCCCGATCACGGTGTACCCGGAGCCTTGCTCCACTGCCCGCTCGTTTTCCGTCAAACCCTAACCTCCACGGACGGCTGTCTCGTTGCTTTGCGTCTATCCACCCTCTCAGAGAGGAACAGCATACATCTTTGCTTTCGAGCACACCACCCCGTCCGAAGTATTCGCTTTGCACAAACATATTGCACCGCCGAAGAACCCTCCGCTGTGAAAGCATCATCACCTACGGCCCGCGCCTTTTAGTAGACTGCTGTCTACATGGACACGCGTGAGAAGAAACGCAACAATTTCGGAGAGCCTCTGGACGAGCGTTACGAGGAACCGGGCCTCGGGGCTTGGCTGCGTCGTAACCCCTGGCTTCTAACACGCTTGTTCACGGTCATGATCTTCACTTTCGGGGCTTCCACGACGGCGGCCAACTTCTCCTACGGGCTGCGGAGCGAGCCGGTGGATCTTACGGTCTCACAACTCAAGCAAGGCGAACTTCCACGGGGAACCGAGATCGGCGATTACGTCCGGGTGCGCGGGACCGCCACCCCGGATTTCGAGACTTTGCAAGGAAAACCCGTGGGCAATGAGGAATCTCAAATAGGCGTCTCCGAGCGGTACAGCGCGGCGTATTACTACTTCGGCCTCGAAGAGACCGGGGACGACTTGCTGATCCAGACGGCTCAGGGTCTTCCAGCTCCAGACCAAGCCGGTCGGAGCGTGGTCTGGGAGGGCAAGATCTCGACGGTAGGCGAGGTTATCTTCTACGATACAACCCAACGCGGGCTGAAAGCCGCCGGGTTGCCCCATGGTTCGAATATCCCCGTCATAGAGACCGGGGACACGCCCGAGTACTATCGTCAGATCTTCCCGGCCTACTCGGCGATTATCGCCCTGTGGCTGTTCTCCATCGTGTGGCTCGCCTGGAAGAAGAACAAACCGTTCCTCGGCGTCTGACCGGCTCCACCTCGTAGACGAATCGCATTCTCGCAAGTCGTCCGCCGCGCATTTCCGCTGATTGTTTCAGGGTCTGATCCGAACCGTGGCAGCAGGTGCTCACACGACGTGCGGGAGCTAATCTCAAGAACGCGACAACAAAGGTTTTACGTCCGCGCTTGATCGGAAGCGCGAACGTTTGGGGTTGGTCCCGTGAGGACTGCTTCTGTGGAAAGCAGCGTGGAGCTTCCAAAAGGCGTTTATAGAGGGAAATATCAGGGTATAGAACGCGCTGTAGCTAAATACGGCTTCTGTTATATTGCACTAGGAAGTCCCTAGAGCGTAATTATTACGAGGAGTGGGAGGTGAGGGAATTATAGGCATTTTGGCCTTGATAGTGGTAGGGCTAATAGCGGGTGTGTTGGCG
>JACDDK010000191.1 GCA_013817025.1 Rubrobacter sp. | reverse complement strand
CCCTCGGTGAGCGTGCCGGTCTTGTCGAAAGCGAGCGCCTTGAGGCGTCCGGCGGCTTCGAGTGCCGCACCGCTCTTGACCAGGATGCCGCGCCGCGAGGCCGCCCCGATCCCGGAGACCACCGTTACGGGGGTCGAGATCACCAACGCGCACGGACACGCGATGATGAGCAGCGCCAGCGCCCGGTAGAACCACTCTCCAAAAGATCCTCCCAAAAGCGGCGGCACCACGGCCAGAGCGACCGCCGCGACCACCACGACCGGTGTGTAAACTCGCGAGAAGCGGTCCACGAACTGCTCCGCCGGGGCCTTCTTCGCCTGAGCCTCCTCTACGAGACGCGCGATCCTCCGCAGTGTCGAATCCCCGGCGCTCTTCGTCGCCCGGACCAGCAGCCCACCCGAGCCGTTGAGGCTGCCGGAGAAGACCGCGTCGCCAATCCCCTTCTCGACCGGCAAGCTCTCGCCCGTCACCGGCGACTCGTCGACCGCCGTGGAGCCCTCGATCACTACGCCGTCCACCGCGAACCGCTCACCCGGCCGGACGACGACCATGTCTCCGACACTGACCTCGTCCGCTGGGACCAGCACCTCCGAGCCGCCCCTCTGGACCAGCGCCTCGTCGGGCGCGAGTCGCACCAGCGCCCGCACGGCACCGCGCGTCCGATCAACCGCGTAGACCTGCAAGGCGTTGCCGGCGGCGAAGAGGACCACGACCGAGGCCGCCTCGGCCCACTCCCCGATCACCGCCGCCCCGATCACCGCCGCACTCATCAGCACGTTCATGTCCAGGTGACGGGCTTTGAGCCCCGCCAAAGCAGCCCGGAGGATCGGCGTCCCTCCGACCAGGATGGCTGCCGCGTAAACCCCAACCCTCACAACCTCCGGTACCCCAACGAGCGAGAGCGCGAGCCCCACTAAAAACAGCACTGCGGAAGCGCTCGTCAGCAGCGCCCTCGGGGTACGCCAAAACGACTCCCGCTCTATCTCCCCGGCACTCCCCACGCCGTAGCCCGCTTCCCGGACGGCCTTCTCTATATCCTCCACGGACAGGCTGGGATCGTGCTCGGCGTCAAGCCTCCCCACGGCGAAGTTCACGGTGGCCCTATGCACACCCGGTAAGGTGGCCACGCGCTTCTCCACGGTCGCGGCGCAACTCGCGCAGTCCATTCCCTTGACCCTCACCACCGTCCGTTCGGCCCCGTCCAGGGATACATTCCCCGGTCCGGAGCTTGCGGGCTCCTCTCGCGTGACCGGGGAAGGAGACGCTCCCACCGGTTCCTGACCCATTACCGGAAGCATCTTCTTATCTCTCACGCCTCGACCCTCTCGGGCTCGCCGAGAACGGCGGAGAGGAGGAGCACGCCCTCCTCCGCGAGCGCGTACATCACCAGCTTGCCGTCGCGGCGGGAGCGGACCAACCCGTGGGACCTCAGAACGCGCAGGTGATGCGAGACCAGGCCCTGGGAACGCTCCGAGATCCAAGCCAAGTCGCAAACGCACAACTCCCCGCCCTCCCTGAGCGCCGCCGCCAATGTCAACCGCGTCGGGTCCGAAAACGCCTTCGCCCGCTCGGAAGCCTCCCAAGCCGTCCTCTTGTCCAAGAGCTTGCGCCGAATACCCTCAGCCAGCGGAGCGTCGAGACAAAGCAGATCACAGCGGTCATTACTCATATTCACATCCTAATGTTCATTAGTACGTTGTATTGAAAGAGTATCACGTTCCGCTGTGGGGGTTCCAGGTGCGCGTCCGGCGGGTGGCCGAGGGAAGCGTCTCGGTTCTGGACGCGCCGGGTCCAACGATTACAATAGGGCTCCGGCATGGACGAAAACTCGGACAAAACCCGCCACCACGACGGTCACGGCCACGGGTCCCGCCCGCACACGCACGGGTCTGTGGATCCCTCCATAGCTACTTCCGAGCGCGGCATTTGGGCCGTAAAGTGGTCCTTCGCGGGGCTCATGGTTACGGCGCTTTTTCAGGTCGTCGTGGTCTTCTTCTCGGGGAGCGTCGCTCTGCTCTCGGACACCATCCACAACTTCGGCGACGCGGCGACCGCTATTCCGCTAGGGGTCGCCTTCGCGCTCTCGCGTTTGGGGACGAGCCGCCGCTTCACCTTCGGCTACGGCAAGGCCGAGGATCTGGCGGGCGTGATCGTGGTGCTCATCATCCTGTTCAGCGCCGTAGTCGCCGGGTACCAGGCCGTGGACCGACTCATCAATCCAGAACCGATTGGGTTTCTGTGGGCGGTCGCGGTGGCGTCCGTGGTCGGCTTCGTCGGCAACGAGGTGGTGGCGATCTTCCGCATAAGGGTGGGCCGGGAGATCGGCAGCGCCGCGCTCGTGGCCGACGGCTACCACGCGAGGAGCGATGGTTGGACGAGCCTCGCCGTCCTCTTCGGGGCCGTCGGCGTGTGGCTTGGCTACCCGCTCGCCGATCCTATCGTGGGCTTGATCATCATCGGCGCCATCCTCGGGATAGTCTGGCAGTCTGGCAAGACTGTATTCGCACGTCTTTTGGACGGTGTGGAGCCCGAGGCGGCGGACGAGATCCGGCACGCCGCTTGCGGTGTCGAGGGAGTGGAGGACGTAACGGAGGTGCGGGCGCGCTGGTCGGGGCATGAGATGCACGCCGAGGTCAACGTCGCGGTCTCGCCGGCGCTCTCGGTGGCCGAGGGGCATGAGATCGCCCGAGAAGTCAATCATCGACTCTTGCACCACCTGAGCTACCTGAGTGGGGCCGTGATCCAC
>JACDDK010000190.1 GCA_013817025.1 Rubrobacter sp. | reverse complement strand
TGCTCCCGACGATCACCGTAATAGGATTGCAGGTCGGCCTTCTGATGGGCGGCGCGGTCATTACCGAGACCATCTTCGGGTGGCCCGGCATCGGCAAGTTCGCCTACGATTCCGTATTCCGCCGCGACTACGCCGGTATTCAGGGGGTGGTGCTGTACGGGGCGCTGTTGTTCGTACTCGTGAACCTGCTCGTGGACGTGTTGTACGCGGTGCTCGACCCGAGGGTGAGGTACTAGAATGACCGAGGCTCAGGTTCGGGATGTGGTGGCCGCAACCGGCGCTGGCACTGAGTCGCGCAGTCGTGGCACCGACGTTCGGCAGGCGTTCTTCGGTAATCGGCTGGCGGTGTTCGGGGTCGTGGTGATGGCGGTCTTTATAATCCTCGCCGTCTTCGCGCCTTTTATAGCGCCGTATGATCCTCTGGAGCAGGATCTAACCAACAAATTCGATCCACCGAGCGCGCGGCATCTCTTCGGGCAGGACGAGATCGGGCGGGACATCCTATCGCGCGTTATCTACGGCGCTCGCATCTCGCTCACGGCGGGGCTCGCGGCGGTCGGCATCGCCACGGCGGCGGGGACCGTGATCGGGGTGGTAGCCGGATTCTTTGGCGGATGGGTGGACTCCATACTCATGCGCCTGATGGACGTGATCCTGGCCTTTCCGAGCATCCTACTCGCCATCGTTATCGTAACGATCCTCGGCACCGGCTTGACCAACGCCATGCTAGCCATCGGCATAGTATTTATCCCCCAGATAGCCCGCGTGGTGCGCTCGGCGGTAATAACCGTGCGCGAACGCGACTACATAGAAGCCGAGCGGGCACTAGGCGCGGGGAACGGCCAGATCATCATGTCCGGCATCCTCCCGAACAGCCTCGCCCCGCTAATAGTGCAGGCTACCCTGACCCTCGCAACCGCCATCCTGGACGTGGCGGCGCTTTCGTTTTTGGGCCTCGGCGCGACCGCCCCCTCGCCCGAATGGGGCGCGATGCTCACGGATGCCTTCCGCTCCGGGTACGGTGTCTTCGTGCAGGGCCAACACGCTATCATCTTCCCCGGCCTAGCCATAGCCCTCTGCGTCCTCTCCGTAAACTTCATAGGCGACGGCCTCCGAGACGCCCTGGACCCTCGACGCCGCAAGTAAAGCTGTCGGCTACTCAGCCTTCAGCAATCAACCAGACCTCCCGGAGAGACCCTGCGGCGCACGGCTCACAGCCGTTTCGAGCGCGAGCATCTGAAGCCTGAAACCGCTAAAGGTTTTGCTTTGTAATTCAGTCGCGGTATGATCTGAGCTCGTGAGACCAACAGGCTTTGGAACATGGACCCGCAGTAGTAGCGGACGCGCAGGCAAGACGACTTACTATCGTCGGCGGACGCGCACGAGCATGAAGCTTCTGGCGTTTGGGGGGCTGGCGCTTATCATCGCGTCCGTTGCCCTGGTGTTGGTGGACGTACGGCTCATCGGCACGGCGTCCGCCCCCGAGCCAGCGCCCAAAAACGAGACGCTGCGCCTCACGGTGCCCAAGATGAAGCGGGTGCAGGCTATCCCCGTATACACTGCCGCCCCCGACAACAATACCAAGCTCGACGCGGGTGCCATTCACATAAAAGGAACAGGTTACCCGTGGGAGCGGGAGGCCAACGTGTACATCGCCGGACATCGGCTTGGATATCCGAGGACTGGTAGCTTTCTGGTCTTCTACGACCTCAACAAGCTCAAGAGGGGCGACAAAGTCTTTCTCGAAGACACCGAAGGACGCAAATACGTGTATCAAGTCTTCAAGAGGATGATAGTGCCTCCGGATCAAGTCTCCGTCACCAAGCCCGTCGCCGGAAAGAACATAGTCAGCCTTCAGGCCTGCACCTTACCGGACTACTCACAGCGCCTGATCGTCCAGGGCGAACTCGTGAAGCAGAACGGTGCCGTAGTCTAGCTTAGCGGATCGGCTTTCAGACGGGGCCTATGATCGCTCTGGGTAGCTCAACGGGTTCTCGGGAACGTTCGTAGCCCGACAGTCGGCGCTCATCCCGTCACCGGCTTTGAAGCCTTCGATATCGTAGAACTGGCCGGAGGTGTGGACCGGGATCCGCTCGTCCCAATTCGCCCGGTTGGATTCTCGCCACTCCTCGCGCCAATCACTCATCCGGCGAGGAACGCTACCTTTCTTCGCGGGCGTAGGGGACGCCGAGGGCTGCGGGAGCGCCGAGTCGTTTGCGGGCGCTGGAGGCCGAGAGGATCACGAGCACCAGGATCGTGAGTAGGTACGGCAGCATGGAGAGAAACTCCGCCGGTATGGCACTCACACCAGCGGCTTGTAGGGCGAAGTTGGCGGCCAGAGCCGCGCCGAAGAGGTACGCGCCGAGCAGCGCCCGCCAGGGCCGCCACGCGGCGAAGACTACTAAGGCCAAAGCGATCCACCCGATACCCGCCGTCGTCCCCGCGCCGCTCCACGACGGCACCCGAGCGAGTATCTGGTACGCGCCCCCCGCACCGGCGAGCACCCCGCCCACGACCACGTGCGCGTACCGCAACCGGGCGACGCTCAACCCCATCGCGTCCGCCGTCTCCGGCGACTCCCCACACGCCCGCACCGCGAGCCCCGTCCGGGTGCGCGCGAGGTAGAAAGCCGCAAGCCCGACGACGACCCAACTCGCGTAGACCAGCGGGTCTTGATCGAAGAGAATGCGCCCCACGACCGGAATGTCCGCGAGAACTGGGACGCGAAAGTCTACGACGCTAGGTTTCAGAGGATTCCCCTCGATGGGGTTGCCGAGGAAGGTCGCAAGGCCGGTGCCGAAGATGACGAGGGCGAGGCCGCTCACGATCTGGTTGGCCCGCATGGTGACGCTGAGGAA
>JACDDK010000189.1 GCA_013817025.1 Rubrobacter sp. | reverse complement strand
ATCGTCGGTGGAGCGCGAGTTGCGGGCTCCGCTGCGGGCGGCTCGGAGCTCCTCGGCGGCCTGGAATGCTCGGTTGCCTTCGGCCCTGACAGCGTAGCGGACGCGACCGAAGCGGTCGGGGGTGACGGGCGAGAGTTTCGGGATGAGGCCGAACTCGGCGCGCCACAGGCGGGCTACGGAGCGAGCAACGGCGGCGCTGGTAGTGTGGAAGGTCACGCCGTCGGCGTCCCAGCGACCGGAGGCGTCGATCAGACCGGCAAGTTCCACGCGGCGGCGTCCGGTCTCCGCTCCCGCAGCGGCGAGCTGGCGGCGGACCTCAGAGGCGAACGAGGGCAGCCTCGCACACCTCCTCGGCGAGCCGCTCCGGGTCGTGGCGAACACCACCTCCGGCGTCCGGGGAGAGCAAGTCCGTCTCGCGCACCCGGACCTTCAACTCTGCCAGGACGTCGCGGTCGATCACGGCTGGCACGGCACCCTCGGCCTCGTAGCGGTCGAGGGTGTTGCGCGGCAATTCTCCGACGTGAATTAGCACATCCGTTACGATAGGACCGGCGTGCTCCTGAATGGCGCGCACGTGGTCCGAGATCGCGAACCCCGAAGTCTCCCCCGGTTGCGTCATGACGTTGGCGACGTAGACGACCGGCCCCCCGAAAGCCTCCAACGCCTCCCGCGTACCAACGCCGAGCAGCGCCGGAATGGTGCTCGTAAACAGGCTCCCAGGACTCAACACGACCACGTCCGCCCGCTCGATAGCCTCTATTACAGCCGGGGGCGCATGGACTCCAGCGGGCTCCACCGCCACCGAGACGACCTCCTTGTCCACCGAACGCACCACGGACTCGCCCCACGTCACGGAACCATCCCCGTACCGCGCCACGAGCGTCAGGCTCTCGGTAGCCGCCGGATAAACGCTGCCCTTTATCCTCAAGAAACGCGCCGCCTGCTCGACGCCCTCGCAGAAACCCCCGGCCATGTCCGCCAGCGCCGCGATGATGATGTTGCCGACGCTGTGGTCGTTGAGGTCTCCCGGCGCGTCGAACCGATAGTTGAATACCTCCGCGAGTTTCTTCCGACCGGCCAGCGCCACCAGACAGTTCCGCACGTCCCCCGGCGGCGCGACCCCGAGTTCCTGGCGCAATCGGCCGCTGGATCCCCCATCGTCCGCAACGGTCACAACCGCCGTCAGATCCCCAACCCGGTCGCGCAAGCCTCGGAGCAGCACCGGAAGGCCCGTCCCGCCGCCAAACGCAACCACCCGCAAATTTTCGACCTTGCTCATAAGACTCGATTATAGATGCTGAGGAGCGGCACCGTGATTGGAATCTTCAGTAAAGATTGTGGCATTGTCGTCCTCGAAGTCGTTATTACCGGCTTCCAGGAGCGAGACTAGAAAGTCTCGCTCTGTCGGCACTACCGGTAGTCCGCGAGCCGCTCCCGACCGTGCGGCGTGGTGAAGTCGATGGCCGGTCCCACAGGGACTACGCGAGTGGGGTTTATGGACTCGTGGCTGGTGTAGTAGTGTCGCTTTATGTCGTCCAGGCGAACGGTTTCGGCGACACCGGGGGTCTGGTAAACGTCGCGTAGGTAGCCCCAGAGGTTCGGGTAGTCTAGGATCCGGCGGACATTGCATTTGAAGTGGCCGTGGTAGACGGCGTCGAAGCGCACGAGCGTCGTGAACATGCAGACGTCGGCCTCGGTAAGCCGCTCCCCGCAGAGATAGCGACGGGTTTCGAGCACGCCCTCCCAATGGTCTAGGGCACCGAATAGCTCGGTGACGGCCTCTTCGTAGACTTTCTGTTTACTGGCGAAGCCAGACTTGTAGACTCCGTTGTTGATGGGCTCGTAGATGGCGTCTATAGTCGCGTCTATCTCGTGCCGCAGGTCTTCCGGGTAGAGGTCGAGGTTTTTGGTGGCGAGTGAGTCGAACTCGGTGTCGAGGATGCGGATCAGATCCCGCGATTCGTTGTTTACGATGGTGCCTCGTTCTTTGTCCCACAGGGCGGGCGTCGTGACGCGGCCTGTGTAGTCTGGGGCGGCCTTCGTGTAGATCTCTCGCAGGTAGCTCGCGTCGTTTAGTTCGTCCGGGTAGTTTTCAGAGAACATCCAGCCATCGTCGCCCATAAAAGGATCGACGCTGGAGTACGAGATAGCGTCATCCAGCCCCTTGAGCTTGAGCATGATGACCGTCCGGTGCGCCCACGGACAGGCCCAGGATATGTACAAATGATACCGTCCGGCCTCCGCCGCGAAGCCGCTACTTCCATCGGCGGCAACGTGGTCGCGGAAGCTGGTCGTCGAGCGCACGAAACGCCCGTCCTCGTTCTGAAACTGCTTCTGCGTCTTCCATTCGCCCTGTACGAGCATTCCGGTCATCTCGCCTCTCTTCGGTCGGCTTCTTGAACCTTTGGTCTCCTTCGCTGACGGATTCTACCTTTGCGGGGAGCAATGCGATGTGAGCGGGCTGGATCGCATGAGACGTTTACGAGATTCGGTGTTTCAAAAAACTGATAGCTGAACGCTGACGGCTAAAAGCTATCTCTCGACGTCGCGGTGACGGACGTGCAGGTTGAGATCTCCGTTTAATGAGGCGAGGCTTTTTGCTAGTTCCTCCACGATGGCTACGGAGCGGTGGCGGCCTCCGGTACAGCCTATGCCTACGGTGAAGTACGTTTTACCTTCAGCGGCGTAACGGGGAACCAGGAATGTCAAGAGGTCTCGCGTTTTGGTTAGGAACTCTTTGCAGTCTTCAGTGTTTAGGACCGCTTCGCTTACGGGGGCGTCGTGGCCGGTTAGGGGGCGAAGGATCGGGTCGTAGTGCGGGTTTGGCAGGAAGCGGACGTCCAGTAGGGTGTCCACGTCCAGGGG
>JACDDK010000001.1 GCA_013817025.1 Rubrobacter sp. | reverse complement strand
TGAAATGGGCCGGACGAGCCTTCTCGTTCGCCCCGCTCTGGACGAACCTAAACCTGCTGACCGCCACCACCGTCACCCTGACCGGCGTCTCCTACCCCGGCCTTCTAGCCGTAACACTCCCGTTCGTCTTCCTCGGCCTCGGCGCTACGCTTTTCGCGGCCCAACGAGAGGGCGGCGAGGTGGAGAACACATTAAACGCACCACTCGACCGGGGCGCGGCGGCGGTGTTGCTGTATCCGGTGCTACTGGTCGCCACCGTTGCGCTCGTCAACGTGTTACTTCCGACGCTCTCTTTAACGGCGACCATCGCGGTAACGGTAGCGGTAGTGGTGATCCTTATCGCCCTGCTCGCGACCGCTCTAACCCGCAGGAGCTCCCCGCTCACGCGGCTGGTGGCGGAGACTCGCGGCGCTCTAACGGCCTCGCATTCGGAGTTCGCGTTGTTCGGGGCCGCCGGGATTTTGGTGATCTCGCTTCAGGCGCTCGGCGCACTCGCGCCCGTAGGCGACTTCCTCTCGACACTCCCCGTACCGCTGGTGGCGCCGGCTCTCGCCGCGATCATGGCCGTCGGCTTCGTCGCGGGCATACACGTGATCCCGATGGTTCTGCTTCTGGACGCCGCGTTCCCACTCGACGGAAGCTCAACCCCCCTGCTCTGGGCAGCGGCCATCCTGTTGGGTTCTCAAGCGGCGCTCTTGCTGACGCCGTTCTCTAGCGCCGTCACGATGCTCTCGCGGCTCTCGGGGTTGCACCCGCTGGAGATCGGGCCGAGGAGGAACTGGCGCTTTGGCCTCGCCGTAATGCTGGCCGGGGCCGCGTATCTGGCGCTACTGACGTTCCTATTGCTCTGAGCTAGACGGCTCGGAAGAAGATCTTTCCGTCCTCGGTTCGCTCCGCGCGGCCTGTGAGTTCGAGGTAGTCGAGGTGGGCCAGCGTCTCGGCCAGGGCGAAGCATAGCTCGTAGATAGAGAGGTCCTTGCGGAAGACCGCAGCCGATACCTCGAACGCGGTCTTGGGTTCGTCTTCGATGACCGTCCGCATTAGCTCCAGACGTTCGTCGTGGTGGTTCATCAGTTCGTCTATCCGGCCATCGAGGTCGTGGAAGACAGGACCGTGGCCGGGGAGTACGAGGTTCACGTTCAGGCCGCGCAGACCTTCCAGGGACTCCAGATAGCGGGCCAGCGGGTGGGGTAGGTTTTCGGGCCAGAGGCCGATGTTCGGGGTGATCTTGAGCAGGATGTGATCCGCAGCGTACAGTATCCTCCGCTCTTCGTCGTGCAACACGAGCTGATGGTCCGCATGTCCCGGAGCGTGTACGACGCGAACGAAACCACCCCCAACCGACAACTTCTCCCCGGCTTTTAGCGGCGTAAGGACCTCCGGCAACGCCAACCCGGAGCGGAGCGCCGACGAGGCCTCAACGGCTGTCTCGCGGGGCATTCCGTGCCGGACGAGATGCTCGATAAACGGCTCCGGCCCATCCTCGGCGTTCCACAGGCGGCGGGAGAATGAGATCTCGTCTTCCAGCATCAGCACGGGCGCGCCGGAACGCTCCTGCAACCATCGGGCGGCCCCGAGGTGATCGGGATGAAAGTGTGTCACGACTATGCGCTGGATGTCCTCCTCGAAGTCGATCCCGAGCGTCGCGGCGGCGGCTTCCCACACCTCGTAAGTCTGTGAGTAATCGAAGCCGGTATCCACGACCGTCCAGCCATCGTCACCTTCGATCAGATAGACGGAGATGAACCGCAGCGGTAGCGGCACGGGCAGTTTTAGCTGATAAACACCATCGGCAATCTCTGCGACTTCGCCGATGGGTTGAGTCCCAAGACTCGACGCCCGCACACCCTCGATCAAACGAGCCTCCTCAAAAGTCTAGCGGCCAGCAAAAGCCGACCGCTCATAGCCAATAGCTAGATCCGCTAGTTCTGCAAGTTCTCGAAAATGCCCGCAGCGCCCATCCCGCCACCGATGCACATGGTGACCATCCCGTACTTGGACTCGCGGCGCTTCATCTCACTTAGGAGCTGCACGGTGAGCTTGGTGCCGGTCGCGCCCATCGGGTGGCCGAGAGCGATGGCCCCACCGTTGACGTTGGTCTTCTCGATGTCCAGGCCCACCTCGCGCACCACGGCCAAAAACTGCGCCGCGAACGCCTCGTTGAACTCGACGAGGTCGATGTCGTCGATGGTCAGACCGGCTATCTTTAGCGCCTTCGGGATCGCGACCATCGGGCCAACGCCCATGATCTCCGGCCGCACCCCACCGACTGCGAACCCGACGAACCGCGCCAGCGGCTGGAGACCGCGCCTCTCGGCCTCTTCGCGCTCCATCACGATCACCGCCGCCGCACCGTCGCTCCGCTGCGAAGAGTTGCCCGCCGTCACGGTACCGCCCTTCTGGAACACGGTCGGGAGCTTGGCAAGCTTTTCGAGCGACGTATCGCGCGGCCCCTCGTCGCGCTCGAACGTGGTCTCGAAATGCTGGACTTCGCCGTTGTCGCCCACCCAGTCAAAGTCTACGTCGAGCGGTACGATCTCCTCGTCGAAACGCCCGCTTTCCACGGCATCCCGAGCCCTTTGATGACTCCGAAAAGCGTGCTCGTCCTGGTCCTCACGCGAGACCCCGAACTCCTTCGCCACCTGCTCACCCGTCAAACCCATGCCCATGTACACCGCCGGATTGGTATCGACCAGCGACGGGCTCGGTGAGAAGTTGGGCATCTCGATGGTCGTGGACATATGCTCGCAACCACCCGCGAGGATAGTTTGGGCCTGCCCCGTCATGATCCTCTCGGCGGCATTGGCGATAGTCTGCAACCCCGACGAACAGAACCGGTTCACCGTCTGCGCCGGAACGTGCTCGCTCATCCCCGCCCGCAACGAAGCCAGCCGAGCCATGTTATTGCCCTGCGTCCCCTCCGGCATGGCGCACCCGATAATAACGTCCTCGACATCCGTGGGGTCGAGCCCTTCGGCCCTCTTGACGGCCTCACGAATAGCGGCGGCGGCCATATCCACCGGATGCATCGCCCGCAACGTACCCCGAGGCGCACGCCCCACGGCGGTCCTCGCCGCCGATACGATAACTGCTTCTTTCATGGTGCTCCCTTCGGTCGAAGCTGACAGCTAATTTCTTATCGGCTTTCCGGTCTTCAACAACCCACCGATGCGCTCGTGCGTCTTTTCGTTCTCCAGCAGAGCCAGAAACGCCTCTTTCTCCAGCTTTAGGATGTACTCTTCGCTCACCCATTGCGCCTGGCTGATGTTGCCGCCGGTCAAGACGCGGGCGAGGTGACCGGCTATTACGCCGTCGTATTCGCTGGCGAAGCGACCCCACTGTAAGGTCCTCACGCCCATTTCGAGGGCGGCGCGGGTGGTGGAACCTACGGCGTAAACGTTATTGCCGCGCTCGGGCGGGGCGTAGCCGTCGGCCAGGTCGTGAACTTCGCGCTTGGCGGCCGAGAGTAGATGGTCGGGGTTCATCATCACGCGGTCGTCGTCTTCGAGGTAGCCCATCTCCTTCGCTTCCAGGGCGCTTGCGGCTACCTTCGCCAGGGCGATCTGCTCGAAGGCCTTCTGGACCAGCGGGAGCGGCGGGATGTTCGGGGTGACGCGCAGGACGCGGGAGACTAGCCTGCGGGCCATCTCCTTCGTGCCGCCGCCCGCCGGTATGAGCCCGACGCCGACCTCGACGAGGCCCATGTACGTCTCACCCGCCGCCACGACCCGATCGGCGTGCAGACAAATTTCGAGGCCCCCGCCGAGCGTCTGACCGCGAGGTGCGGCGACGACGGGCTTGGGCGCGAATCGGAAGTCCATAAGCAGGGTTTGCAGAGCGCCGATGCTCTTGTCTACTTCTCCCAGCGCTCCGTTCTGGACCGCGTGCGCGACCTCGCCGAGGTTCGCTCCGACGCAGAAGTTGCGGCCCTCGTTGCCGATCACAAGCCCAACCACGTCGTCGCGCTCCAACGCAGCAAGCGCCCGATTGCCCATCTCGACCATTGGGCCGTCTATGGAGTTGCCTTTGGAGTGGAACTCCAGACACAACACGCCGTCACCGAGGTCGAGCAGGCTGGCGGAGTCGTTGCGCTCAAGCTCTTTGCCGTCGTTGCGGAGCTTGTCGAGCGAGACGTACATCGGGTCCTCGCGCACCGGCTCGTACTGCTTGCTGAGGGGGCTGAACTGAAGCTCCGTGCCGTTCTCGGTCGTGTAGAAGCTCTCGTTTCCGGCGTCGAGCATCTCGCGGACCCAGCCAGCGACTTCGATGTTCAACGAGTCCATCTTCTCTACGGTCTCGCGGACACCTAGCAAGTCCCAGGTTCGGAACGGACCGGTTTGGTGGGCGAAGCCCCATTCCATTGCGTGGTCCACATCCTCCAGAGTGTCCGAGATTTCCGGTACTCGCCGCGAGGCATACGCCAGGTACGGCAGCAGCGTATCCCGGATAAAGCGGGCGTGGCGGTCGTCGTCGGCTTTCTCGACGAGGAACCGCAGCCGCGAACCGAGATCCCCTTGCTTCCCGGCTTCTTCGGCTATGGGGACTTGCGGGTCCTCCGCCGGACGGTGCTCGAAGGTTTCGAGATCCAGCACGTCGAAGACGGTCTTGCCATCGCGTTTGTCGCGCTTGTAAAACCCCGCGCCGGTCTTGTTGCCGAGCAAGTTCTTCTCCTGCATTTCCTTGAGCTTGACGGGCGGCTTGAGATCCTCGCGGGACTCGTCCTCGGGGACTGCCTCGTAGAGGTTCTCGGCGACGCCGACGGCGATGTCCAGGCCGACGGTGTCGTTGAGGCGGAACGTCGCGGTCTTGGGATGGCCGATGAGCGGCCCGGTTATAGCGTCTATCTCCTCGATGCCGTAGCCGTTCTCGAAGGCATACGTCACGGACTGCATCCCCGCGAAACTGCCCAGCCGGTTGCCGATGAAGTTGGGCGTGTCCTTAGCGATGACGCCGCCCTTGCCGAGCACCCGCTCCCCGAAGGCGCGAGCGGCGTCGACTATCTCGGGCTCGGTCTCGCTCGTCGGGATGATCTCCAGCATCTTCAAGTACCGCGGCGGGTTGAAGAAGTGCGTCCCGAGAAACCGCTTCTTGAATTCGTCCGAACGCCCCTCCGACACCTCGTGCAGCGGAATGCCGGAAGTGTTGGACGAAATGATGGCGCTCTCTTTTGCCGTCTCCTCGATGCGCCGCATGAGCTCGCGCTTGGGCTCCAGCTTCTCGATGATGGCTTCGAGGACCCAATCGGCGTCGGCCACGCGGTCGAAGTGCTCTTCAAAGTTCCCGATCCTCATGCGCTCCGCCACCGCTTTGCTCATCAGCGCCGCGGGCCGGGCCTTTTGCATCCGGTCGAAGCCGCCCTTTACGATGGCGTTTTTGTCGCCGTCGTCCGGCGCGATGTCCAGCAGGTCTACTTCGAGGCCCGCGTTGGCGCAGTGCGCCGCGATAGCCGCCCCCATCGTACCGGCTCCGAGGACTGCTACTCTCCTGATGTTGTGCGTCATACGGTCTCCCTTTCCCGTGCTAACCGTAGAGTTCTTTTTGCATAGACTCGATAGCTTCCCTCACCCGCAAAAGATGCACTTCGAACCGCTCCTTTATCTCCTCGTACTTCTTCTCGCCGCTTGGGGTGATGGTGTAGAAGCGGCGGCTGCGGGTGTCCGGGTGCTCCCATTTTCCCTCGACGTATCCCTTCTCCTCCAGGCGGCGCAGCAGCGGGTAGATCGTGTTCGGCGACACGCTCATCACCCCGGCGCTGATCTCGCGTATCCGGGTCATCAAACTGTTGCCGTACTCCGGTCTCTCCCTTACGAGATGCAGTATAAGCAACGGGAAGATATCCCGCGTCTTGACCTCGCTCAAAAAGAGATCCTTCGGCGTGGCTCTATCCCCCGCCATCCCCTCGATACGCTCCGCCAAAATCTCCTCTTTCCGAGAAACTTGTCAAAATTGATAATAACATGGATAATAAGTTTATGGGAATATGTCGGGCGCTTGCGGCACGAGTGGCGTGCTAGAGTTGAGGCTCGGAGAGGGCTAGAGAAGGAGATGGGTATGATCGCGGACGTTACCCGGTCTTTGGGGACTGATTACTATGTGTTGGACGACCTGTTCACCGACGAGGAGCGCGAGGTTCGAGACAAGGTCCGGGCGTTCGCGGACGCCGAGGTCATCCCGATCATAAACTCGTACTGGGAGAATGCGGAGTTCCCGTTCGAGTTGGTGCCGAAGGTCGCGGCACTGGGCATCGCCGGTGGTGCGATAGAAGGTTACGGGTGTCCGGGGATGAGCCACACGGCGGCGGGGCTCGTGGCGATAGAGATGTCGCGGGGCGACGGGAGCTTGAATACGTTCTTCGGGGTACATTCGGGGTTGGCGATGGGGACCATTGCCATTTGCGGGAGCGAGGAACAGAAGCAGAAGTGGCTACCACCGATGGCCCGGATGGAGAAGATCGGGGCCTGGGGACTCACCGAGGCCAAGCACGGCTCGGACTCCGTGATGCTCGAAACTACCGCCCGGCGCGACAGAGACGAGTGGGTCTTGAACGGTGAGAAACGTTGGATCGGCAACGCCACCTTCGCCGACCTCGTCATCATCTGGGCGCGCGACGAGGCGGACGGGCAGATCAAAGGCTTCGTCCTGGAGAAGGACGAGACCGGCGAGCACCACCCCGGCTACTCCACCGAACTAATAACGGGCAAGATGGGCAAGCGGGCCGTCTGGCAGCCGAACATCACGCTCGAAGACGTGCGCGTCCCCGCGGAGAACAAGCTGGAGTTCGCCAACTCGTTCAAGGACACCAACAAGGTCCTTACGGCGACGCGGGGCGGTGTGGCGTGGGAGGCCATCGGTCACGCGGTAGCCTCGTATGAGGCGGCGTTGCAGTATGCCAAAGAGCGCGTGCAGTTCGGCAAGCCGATAGCGAGTTTCCAGCTCATCCAGAACAAGCTGGCGAACATGCTCGCGGAGATCACCAACATGCAGCTTATGGTCTATCGACTCTCGCAGCTTCAGGAGCAGGGCAAGATGACCGGCCCTCAAGCATCTTTAGCCAAGATGAACAACGCCAAAAAGGCCAAGCAAGTTTGCTCCGACGCCCGCGACATCATGGGTGGAAACGGCGTGCTGCTCGAATACCACGTAGCAAGGCATCTGTCGGACATGGAGATCGTATACACCTACGAAGGCACCGACACCATCCAGAGCCTGATCATTGGCCGCGACGTGACGGGCATCTCGGCGTTCGTGTAGAGGTTTCAGGCTTCAGGTAAGGGCCTGTGGGACGCGAGCTTCGCGTCAACAACGAAGCGCTGGTCGGGAGGGATGTTCCGACTGGCGCTTTTGCGTTTCGGTTTCGGGCCGCGAAAAGCATTAAGCTGACGCCTGTTACCAGACACCTAAACGAAGGGAGCGACGCATGAAAGCGATACGGTTGAACGAACTCGGCGGGCCGGAGAGCCTGCGTTTCGAGGACTTGCCAGAGCCGGAGCCGGGTCCCGGCGAGGTGGTGGTGCGGTTGCACAATGCTGCTTTGAACCGCCGCGATGTTTTTGTGACGCGGGGGCAGTATCCGGGGGCGAAGCCGGACGCGCTGCCGGTTACGCTCGGGTCGGACGGGTCGGGCGAAGTCGTGGCTCGGGGCGATGGGGCGAATGGGGTTTCCGAGGGGACCGAGGTCGTTATCAACCCGGCGTTGCATTGGGGGGAGGACCCTCGGGTGCCGGGGAAGGAGTATCGGATCCTGGGGTTGCCGGATGACGGGACGTTCGCGCAGTTCGTGAAGGCGCCGGCGGATCACGTCTTGCCCAAGCCCTCGCACCTCTCACACGCCGAAGCCGCCGCCATCCCACTCGCGGCGCTGACGGCTTACCGGGCGTTGGTGACTCGGGGCGAGTTGCAGGCCGGGGAGACGGTCGTTATTCCGGGCATCGGTGGCGGGGTGGCGACTTTTCTAGTGCAAATAGCAAGCGCACTGGGAGCCACGGTCTTCGTTACTTCTGGTAGCGACGAGAAGATAGAGAAGGCCAAAGAGCTTGGCGCGGAAGGCGGCGTGAACTACAACGCCGAGAACTGGTCTAAGGAACTTCGCGGCATGACGGGCGGCGTGGACCTCTCGGTAGACTCCATCGGCGGCGAAGTCTTCGACGCGCTGGTGACTATAGCCAAGCCCGGTGGCCGGGTTGTTAGTTTCGGGGCGACGGCGGGACCGGTGGAGAAGCTGGTGCTGCCCAAGATCTTCTTGAAGCAGTTGGAGGTTCGCGGAACCGCGATGGGTACGGCGGAGGAGTTCGGGGCGATGCTCGACCTCTACGCCGAGAAGGACCTGCATCCGGCCATCAACGAGACCTTCCCGCTCGAAGAGGCGACGGCGGCGATGAACCACATGGAAGAAGGGTCGGGCATCGGCAAGATAGTACTCGAAATCCCGGCGTAGCGACGCTCCGCGCCACGCAGCTTGACCGTTTCGTGGCAGACCAATAGAATGCTCCACGCTTGCGATGATGGGTCTTTGACGCGCCGGAGGTTTTGGGAAGAGCGGCGGAAGTGTAAAGGGGAGGCAATTTGGATACGCCGGGGACGGGACCAGCACCGGGGCTGTCGGTCGGAGATCAGCCAGAGCAGTTGGTTCGTGCGATCACCGCGCCTTTGTTGTTCTTCTACGTGTTGGGCGACGTGTTGGGCTCCGGCATCTACGCTCTGGTCGGTACGATGGCGGGTCAGGTCGGGGGCGCTTTCTGGACCTCTTTCGCCGTGGGGGTGTCCGCCGCCATGCTCACCGGCTTCGCCTACGCCGAGTTGATCACCAAGTACCCGAAGTCGGCGGGTGCGGCGCTGTACGCCAACCGGGCATTCAATAATCGATTCGTGACCTTCGTGGTGACGTTCGCCACGGTGGCCGCGAGCCTCGCCGCGACGGGCGCTCTGGCGCTGGCGTTCAGCGGGTATTTCCTTGAGCTTCTGACGGCGCTCTTCAGCCTGCCGCTGCTGTTGGCGGCTATCGTGTTCGTGATGGTGTTGGCGCTTATCAACTTCCGAGGTATATCGGAGTCGGTGAAGCTCAATTTGGCTATGAGCATTACGGAACTATCGGGGCTTGCGCTGGTGTTGGGGATCGGGATCTTCGTGTTCCTCAGTGGCGACGCGAACCTGAGTAGGCCGTTCGAGTTCAACGACGCGGGCAACCCGGCGCTTCTGGCGCTCGCCGGGGCCACGCTCGCATTCTTTGCGATGACCGGCTTCGAGAACGCGGCGAACGTGGCGGAGGAAGTTCAGGACCCGAGCCGGGTATATCCGCGGGCGCTGTTAGGCGGTATGGCGGCGGCTGGGGTGATCTACCTGGTCATCGCTTTCGTGGCCGCGATGGTGGTGCCGACCGGCAAGCTCGCGGGCTCGGAGGTGGCGCTGCTCACGGTGGTGCGGCAGGGCGCTCCTGGTTTTCCGGGCTGGCTCTTCGCTATCGTGGCGTGCATTGCGATCACCAATACGTGCCTGGTCGCGCTGATAACGAACTCGCGCATCATGTACGGCATGGCGAGAGAGGGAATCGTACCGCGCATCTTCGCCCGCACTCACCACGCGCGACGCACGCCCTGGATCGCCATCATCTTCACCACGATCATCGCGCTGCTCCTGATAGTCGGTGTCGGAGAGGCGGGCGTCGGTACCCTCGCCAACGCCACCGTGGCGTTCCTGCTGTCGGTCTTCGCGCTGGTCTGCCTGTGCGCCCTGATCCTGCGCCGCGAGGACGTGGAACAAACACTACACGGCACCGACGTTTCTTCTCGTCCTCGGGGTCGTGGTGAACATAGCATTGTTACTGTACGTCCTCATAACCGACGTTCAGGGGCTCGTCGCCGGGGACGTCGGGGCTCGGGAGAGCGTAGTCGTGGTTTGTCTGGTGATGCTGCTGGTGGGGGTCGTACTGTACTTCGTCAACAATTTGGCGCAGCGCCGGCTGGACACGCCCGGCACTCCCGGCGGACAGGGTTAAAAGGAGGATACGCATGACCAACGTACTCATAGCCACCGACGGTTCCGAGCAATCGCTCGAAGCCGCCCGTTACATGCGCTCCATAGTGAGCGCCGCGTCGATCAAGAAGATCACCGTTATAGCCGTGATCCGTCCTTTAGCCGCCGTGCCGTTCGTCTCGGACTTCGGCGAGGGACACCCACCAGGGACCACGCACGAGCCGGTCTCGTTCCGCCGCGAGGCCCAGGAGGCCGTGGAACGTATCGCCGCCGAGGTCAGGGATCTCGACCCCGAGGTAAGCACCCTGGTCTGGAGTGGCTCGCCCGCCGAGGAGATAGTGCGGGCCGCCAGAGAGATCGATGCCGGACTTATCGTCATCAGCAGCCGCGGCTCGGGAGTAGTGGACACGGTCCTTATGGGCAGCGTCGCCCACCGCGTACTCCACTACGCCCACTGCCCCGTCCTCGTCGTTCGACCCACCCGGTAAAGGCCAGGACGAGATGACGGACTACAGGTTGGAGTTCGGCTGGCCGGACGACGGCGGCTTGGGCGAAAGCTTGATCCAGCAGATTTTGGCCGGCGAGAAGACCGCGACGTGCTGCCCCCGCTCGGACTACGACGAGGAGGGGATTGGGGCGGTCCTATCGAGCGTCGGGACTTCCGTGGACGTCGTGGATGGCTCCGGTGACGTCCGGTGCCGGGTGCGGATGCTCGCCGTCTACGAGACCACCTTCGGGTTGCCGGCGCCCGGTCTGGTAAAGGGCGAGGGCAACGGCTCGGACGTGGAGGCTTTCCGGCGGGACCATCTCGATGCCTGGGCCGAGGACATGGCCGCCGAGGGATACCCGCTGAACGACGACACCATCCTCGTGGTCGAGGAATTCGAGTTGGAGCCGTAGCGGTTCCGAGGACCTCGTGATCCTAGCGGGCTTCGCCGACGGCTGACGGCGCGGTTTCGATTAGCCTAATCCTGGGCGAGATCTTCTTTCATCCCTTCCACCTTGCGATCCGCGTACAGGTTCATGTCGCCGTCGGCGTCCGTATCGTCGGTCATTTGCCGCGCCAACTCGTCGGCCTTGCCCGAGGCGTGTTCGTACGGGTCTCCGCTGCCCCCGGTATCCTCCGTAACCCTGGCCGCGAGGTCGTTCGCTGCGCTCTCGGCACTCTGCGGCATGATGTCTTCGAGGGGCATGTCTTCCTGCACATCCCGAGCCTCGGCTTCACCGGTCACACCGCTCACGGTCTCAGCGGTCCGCATGGACTCCATCGACTTCATGGACGGCAACGAGTCCTCCCGCACGCCGGGCAGGGGACGCGGCTCGACATCTCCCACCTCGATCCTCCGCACGTAGCGGCGGTACTACTGAGGGTGATCTCACCGGAAAATGCGGCGATTCCGCTGATCGTTTCGGCGACGCTCGTTGGAGCCGCCTATCTGATCGAAGGTCCGAGCGCCCCGTCGTCGGAGGGGCCCGAGGTTCCGGTGAGCGCCGCCGTACGGGTGTTGCGCGGGCTCGTGTTGCCAGTGATCTTGCTCGCGGTGCTTGCGAGGGGTTATCTGGGGCCGGTGTTGCACGACTGGCCTTTTTGCGCGGCACGGACCAATTCAATCACGGGGTGATGGCGAACGAGATGCTCTCGTCGGGGGCTTATGAGCGCTACCTAGTCTATCCGCCAGGATTTTATACGGTCACCGCATGTATCTCGCGCCTGAGCGGGCTGCGACCGTTGGAAATCTCCCGGTCCTCGCTCCCGCGTTTCTGGTCCTGTCGTGCCTGGCGCTGTACGCTCTGGCCAAACGACTCTGGGGCTGGGGCTACGGCGTCACCGCCGCTCTGTTCGCGGGCCTACTCCTCGGCGGCACCTACAGCAACTTCGCCGAAGGCCGCTACCCGAACTTCGTCTCCGCCGAGTTCTTGATGGTCCTCGCAATCGCCGCCCTCGTAGGATTGTACGCCGCATCCTCCGTCCGAACGGGCGTCGCGTTCGCGGTGCTCGGCTCGTCGGTCGTATTGTGCCATCCGATCGGGAGCCTGTACACGGTGCTGCTGCTGGCTTCGGTGAGCGTGCTTTTTCTGCCGTATCTGCTGCTGTGCGAGCGCCGATTGGGCGTGACGCTGCTGCTTTCTTTGGGTCTGCTCGGCGGATTCTCGGTCCTCTACGCCTAGGATACTTACGACCTCGGACGCCTGCTTGCCGGCCTGCTGTCCGAGTCCGAGGGCGGTGCGGGGGGACCACTGTCTCCCAGGCTGTTGGTACGCAGCCGCCGCTGAAGCTCTCGCACCTGCCGGATACGATGTCGCATCCGGTGCTGTGGCTGGAACTCATCGGAGTATTCACGCTGCTGTTGTGGGCGGGCATCCTCTTCGCCGGAAGCCGCACCGCCCAGAGCGGCTTCCCCCAACGCTTCGAGCAGGATCTCAGCATCCCCCTCGCCCTGCTCGCCGCCCTAATAACGGCGGTCCGGGCTCTCCTAGCCCGAAACCCGTCCGGATGGGCGAGGCCCGTCGTGCTCGGCGCGGGGCTGGCCGTAGCGGCTACGGCGACGCTGGTGGTAGGGGTGCAGGCCACCGAGAACCTGCGAGCGGCGGCAAGGCCCACGGGTCAACCGATGCTCACGCCACAGCTCGCGGCGGCGGGCGAGTGGCTGCGGACACAACGAAGGCGGCAACATCGTCTCGCCAGCGTACATCGAGGGCATCCCCGTGCGGGCGGTGCTGGCGATGGGCGGCTACACCGAGCTTCAGACGTACAAGGAGGAGCGCATCCGGCTCGTACGGTCCCTCCCCCCCACCGGCGCGCAGCCGCTGTGGGACGCCCGATGGCTGCTGGTTCACCCGGATGGCGACCGCTCCCGGAACATCATCGAGAAGTACGACATCCGCTACATCGTGCTGCACAAGGACAGCTCGGTTACCGACTGGCGAGCCTTCGCGGCGCGGGAGGACCTATACCGGGTGGCCTACGAGAACGATACCGAGGTGATCGTCGCACCACGTCAGTAGCTTTTAGCTGACGGCTGATCGCCTATGGCTGCATCTTTTATCCGCCGATGCGTTTTTGGTCCACGTCGTAGAGGTTGTAGCGGCTGCTGGGTGGGGTTTTGATGGGTGTGACGCCGGGGATGTCTTGGAGTCTTTCTTCGACTCGGGAGCCTTCTATGACCATCACGTAGTCGGCGTCGTGGCGGCGCAGGAGTTCTAGTTTGTCTCGCGGGTCGGGGGTGATGTGGTAGAACGCAAAGACGGCGAGGGAGCCTTCGGGGGGTTGTATGGCGTTGTTCGTGCGCGCCTGGAGTTTCTCTAAAACGGGGAATAGCAGGCCTCCGCGCAAAGAGATGACGTTGGCGTTCGCGGACCAAGCCGGGATTATGGTGTTGGTTACGTCCGGGGCCATCAGGACACTCGGCTCGTCGACGTTGTCGCGCAGCCAGGGGTAGATGGGGTCGAACCCGATCCCGAGGTTCTCCGGCGGCATTCGGTTGCTCTGCGAGGATTCGAATGCGCCGGCCATCGCCGGTGGTACGGCGAGCGCCATCAGCGAGACCACGACAAGAGTTGGTAGGAAGGGAGCGACACGCCGCGCTCCCCGGAAGCTTTGCAGACGGTTCATTACGAAGCGGATGATCTCCCAGATCAGAAAGCAGATCGTCAGCAGCGCGGAGAGGTGCAGGACCCAGGCTAGGCGGTGTATCTGCCAGGGCAGCACCAGGTTATCGCCGACGAACGTGGCAATCCGCGGGACGTAGACCACGACGGTCGAGAGTAGGAGCATACCCAGCAGGAATTGGGCGGCGAGGCTGCGGCGCACGCGCCAGAGAAGGAACGGGACCCCGATCACGAACGCCGCCATGACGACCTGATCCTCGAAGATCAAGGCCGGGTGCATGACGTACGAGCCGTCCGCGAACTCCCAGAGCTTCTCGCGCTCGGGCCGCACGAAGACCATGTTTGCGATCACCCTCGGGTCCCCCGAGCTTATGTCCGAGGCCCGCAACAGATCCGCCAGAGGAGTACCCGTAGCCGGGACGAGCAACAGCGGCAACGCTACGATACTCGCCCCCGTAGCCCCGAGCGCCGCAATGCTAAACCAGGCCGCCCTCTCCCGCAGGTGCGTCACGAGATAGACGACGCCGAACCCCGCCAACGCCAGGCCCAAGATCGCATACCCTATCGGGTGCACGCCCACGACAGCCCAGCACACGCACCCGAAGAACAGCAGATAAGCCTTCTTCCGGTGCCGCGCGAAGAGTGCCGCCGCCATCAGGGCCACCGGCAGAAACAAGAAACGGGCAGCATACTTGTCTTCGGCCAGCCGGGCGGCGAACTCGCTGCCCGGCTGCATCACCGACGCGCCGAGGTGCGTCGAGAAGTACACTGCGCACAGACATCCGGCCAGTACTCCGGCGGTCTCGCTCTCGAACAGCACCCGCGCCAGAGCGTAGATCGCCACGAGGCATACCACCACCAAGGCGGGGTTCAAGTACCAGATCACCATCTCGACGGGATCCAGGCCCGAGACTTGAGAGAGCGCGGCCTGCTCCAGCAACCAGCCGTTGATCTTCAACCGCGACAACCCCGTGGGTCCACCGAAATACGGCTCGAACCGCGCCAGATGCTCGCTCCCGATAAACTCTCTTACATAAGACAGATAAACCCACATATCATCGTAGACGTTCGGCGTCTTCAATCGCCCAACAAGCACCAGCCCCGCCGCCAAAATCCCGAAAGGAACCCACAAAACCCCGGCCGACTCCCCATACCGGATCTCCGCCGCCCCGTCGCCCCGCGAAGCCGCCGCCAACCCGGCCCCCATCGACACCCCGACAACCAACACGCAAGCGAACAGATAAACTGTCATGCCGATTCCCAGCATCATCATCGGCACACCTAAAAACGCAAAGATACCCGTACTAAGCGCGAACCCCGCCGGCAAAATCGCCAACCCCCGGACGTGCTCCCCGAGCAACCACCGCGCCCCGAGACAGCCCGGCACGAGGAACAACACCATCACGCTCAGGAACGCTACGAGCGGTGCCCCGGCGAGGATTCCCCGCAGCGGCGGCAGCAACAGAACCGTCGCCAGGAGCCCCGCTGCGACTATCAGAAAGTCCGGTGACCGGAGAAGAGCCGACGACCCCTTTTTCTTGGAGCCAGCTTCTACCATGAACGGCACCCTAGACATCCCGCGCTTCACGGAGCTTCAACATTCCTCTCCATCCCGATGCGTCCGGCCCGGAGCCTCTCTTCCGCGCCATCCATCTCCCCGAGGTCGTATCCGCAGGTCACGAAGTCGGGGGCATTATCACCACAGGGCGCTAGAAACTTCAACACGCCAGAGTCTACAAACCCCACAGTTTCCGGTAAACGCCGAGCACCCGCTCCCGGCACGCCTCCGGCAATCCGTCAAAGGAAATCTCACGCCCCATCCACTCGTAGGGCGGAACGCCTGTCCGTAACTCAGCATCCTCCGAACCGTCGTCGCTCATGGAAAGGTACGTATACTCACCGGGCTTCCTCCCGTCGAAGAGCCCCGTAAACACCATCGTATATCGTTCGGCGGTCCCGCCGCCGGTATCGTAGAGTCAGACGTAGAGCGGAACCCCGCTCGGCAACAGCCTTTCCTGTCTACTCTTCAAGCTCACCGCCATATTGTAATGCTTTGTTTTGGCAAGGGGTCTCGCCCACCGAAACAAGGACCATAAAGAAGGGCCGAGGCTATCGCACCCCGGCCCTGGGTTCACGATGTGCTGGAGGTTTGCTTACTTGTCGCGATTGGCGCCGAAGCTTTCGATCTCACCGTCATCCACCTTGCGGTCGGCGTCCATAGGAATCCTACGAGCTTCGAGGACTGGGACACCGAAGACGGACTCCTCACCAGGTCGGATGCGGGCGATGGCGAGCGCTGGCTCGTCGTGCTGCGTCCTGACACAGTTCCCGCTACCGTTCGCGGTGCAAAACAAAGAGGGACCGGCGAACCGGCCCCTCCCCTGATACTCGAAACCTGTTGCCCGAAGCCTACTTCACGAACTGCTCGTTCTCGGTGGAGCCGGGGAGCCTCGTGTTCGGATTTTCGGCGGTGTAGAACTGCTCTTCCTCCGTGGAGCCCGTGAGGGCGGTGGTGCTCGAGACGCCACCGGCTATGACCTGGGCGACTTCGTCGAAGTAGCCCGCGCCGACTTCACGCTGGTGCTTGGTGGCGGTGTAGCCGTCCTTCTCGGCGTCGAACTCGGCCTGCTGTAGCTCGGTGTAGGCGGCCATTCCCCGGTCGCGGTAGCCCTGGGCGAGCTCGAACATGGAGTAGTTTAGGGAGTGGAAACCGGCGAGGGTGATGAACTGGAACTTGTAGCCCATCTCGCCGAGTTGCTCCTGGAAGGTGGCGATGTCGTCGTCGGAGAGCTTGAGCTTCCAGTTGAACGACGGCGAGCAGTTGTAGCCGAGGAGCTTACCAGGGAACTGCTCGTGGATGGCCTCGGCGAACTCGCGCGCCTCTTCGATGTTCGGCTCCGAGGTCTCGCACCACACCACGTCGGCGTAGGGCGCGTAGGCGAGGCTGCGGGCTATGGCGTAATCGAGGCCGGGCTTGCAGCGATAGAAGCCTTCGGCGGTGCGCTCGCCGGTGAGGAACGGCTCGTCGGTTGGGTCTATGTCCGAGGTTATGAGGTTCGCGGCGTCGGCGTCGGTGCGCGCCATGATGACGGTCGGAACGCCAAGCACGTCTGCGGCGAGGCGAGCCGAGATCAGGTTCCTTATACCCTGCGAGGTCGGGAGCAGCACCTTGCCGCCCATGTGGCCGCACTTCTTCTCCGAGGAGAGTTGGTCCTCGAAGTGGACACCGGCGGCACCGGCTTCGATCATGGACTTCATCAGCTCGAAGACGTTCAGGGCACCGCCGAACCCGGCCTCGGCGTCGGCCATGATCGGGGCGAACCAGTTGATGCCGTTCTTGCCCTCTGAGTGGTGGATCTGATCGGCTCGTTGCAGCGCCTGGTTGATCCGCTGCACCACGCTCGGCACGCTGTTGACCGGATACAGGCTCTGATCGGGATACATCTCACCCGCGAGGTTGGCATCCGCCGCAACCTGCCACCCGGACAGATAGATCGCCTCCAACCCGGCCTTGACCTGCTGCACCGCCTGATTCCCCGTGAGCGCCCCAAGGCTCTTGACGTATGGCCGCTCGTGCATCAACTTCCACAGCCGCTCCGCCCCCAGCCGTGCCAGCGTGTGCTCGACGACGACCGAACCCCGCAGCCGCGCCACTTCCTCGGCGCTGTACGGACGCTCTATCCCGTCCCAACGCGACCCTTCCCAACTGCGCTGGATCTCCCCGACCGCATCACCGTTCTTGCCGTTCGTCATCCCAACATCCTTTCTCGAAAGAACCTACCTGAATTGCAATCCGCATCTATGTGAGTCATATATATGCGGAACGAGCGCGCACCTCGCCATTGGCTTCGCCGCTGGCGGGTGCGTCAGGGTACGTGACCCACGCTCCGGGGGAGCAGAACGGGTACCGACAGCCGGACTACGAAGAGGCCGCCGGTTCCGTACTTGTTTGTTGATGGGTGGATGATTTTTACTTCTCCAGGATTTCGTATCCGGGCAGGGTCAGGAAGTCGACGAACTCGTCGCTGGTGGAGATGCGATCGAATAGCTCGGCGGCTTCCTCGAAGCGGTCGTTCTTGGTACGCTCGTGGTCGACTATCTCCGGCATACGGTCCATCTCTTCGCGTAGGATCTGGCGGAAGAGGTCCACCGTCACCTCGCGACCATCGTCCAGCACACCACCGGGGTTGTGGATCCACTGCCACACCTGAGCCCGGCTGATCTCCGCCGTCGCCGCATCTTCCATCAGGTTGAACACCGGTACCGCTCCCCTACCGGCCAACCAGGCCGCGATGTACTGCACCCCGGCGCTCACGTTGTTGCGAAGCCCGGCCTCGGTGACGTCGCCGTCGCAGGGCTCGCTCAACTGCTCGGCGGTAACGCTCACGTCCTCGCGCTGCTTATCGAGCTGGTTGTCCTGCGGCATGATCTCGTCGAAGACGTCTTTGGCGATGTGGACCATGCTGGGGTGCGCGACCCAGGTGCCGTCGCAGCCGTCCTCGGCCTCGCGCTGCTTGTCCTGGCGGACCTTCTCGAAAGCCTGCTCGTTGGCCTCCGGGTCGTTGGGGACCGGGATCTGGGCGGCCATACCACCTATGGCGTGCGCCCCCCGCCGGTGGCAGCTCTTTATGAGTAGCTGCGTATAGGCCCGCATGAACGGCACGGTCATCGTCACCGACGCGCGGTCCGGCAAAACGCGGTCCTCCCAATTGCGGAAAGTCTTGATGTAGCTGAAGATGTAGTCCCACCGACCAGCGTTCAAGCCCGCCGAATGCTCGCGTAACTCGTAGAGGATCTCCTCCATCTCGAACGCCGCCGGGAAGGTCTCTATCAGTACCGTCGCCTTGATGGTCCCCTGCGGAATTCCCAACTCGTCCTGAGCCATCACGAACACGTCGTTCCAGAGCCTCGCTTCGAGGTGGCTCTCCATCTTCGGCAGGTAGAAGTACGGGCCGGAACCGTTTTCGAGCAGCCGCTTAGCGTTGTGGAAGAAGTACAGGCCGAAGTCGAAGATACCCGCCGGGACCGGCTTGCCGTCCACGAGCATGTGCTTCTCCACCAGATGCCAGCCTCGGGGGCGGGCGATCAGGACCGCCACCTCGTCGTTTAGTTCGTAGTGCTTGCCGGTCTTCGGGTCGTCGAAGGCGATGTCCCGCTTTATGGCGTCGCGCAGGTTCAACTGGCTGTCGAGCATGTTGCGCCACGTCGGGCAGTTCGCGTCCTCGAAGTCCGTCAGGTAAATCTTCGCTCCCGAGTTGAGGGCGTTGATCGCCATCTTGCGGTCCGGCGGGCCGGTGATCTCGACTCGACGCTCGCGAAGGTCCGCCGGCACCGGCGCGACCCGCCAATCACCTTCCCGAACGTCCTTCGTCTCTTCTAGAAAACCCGGCGCCTCGCCCGCGTCGAAACGCTCCTGGCGCTCCTGGCGCCTCTGAAGGATCTCTTCGACCCTGCCGCCAAACTCGCGGGTCAGCGTCGCCACGAACGCCACCGCCTCGTCCGAGACGATCTCCCGGTGCTCGTCGGTGATGCGGGCCTGAATTTCGACCCCCTCGCCAAATTTATGCGTCTCCGATTGCGCCTGCGTCATAAACGGGCTCCTCTCCTATAGCTACTCGCCAAAATCAAACTCTAGCAAGCAACCGTACTCTCCGCTCGGAGCCCCGTGCCGTCTTCCCTTCCGCCCTCAAGCGGCCAGACGCTCGCGGTCCTTCACGGCAGTCCGCCTCACGTAGACGATGCAACACGTCGGCACGCACCGCCAACGATACAACACGTCGAACTCCACAAAGCCGATCCGCACCCGCGACCCATTCACCGGCGCCGACTCCTCGTAACGACGCTCCAGAATCTCCTCCGTCTGCGAGTCCCTATACTGAACCGGAATCATATCTACCCCTTTCCCTTTGCTCGTCTCTACCGTAACAAGAACATTAAACGCCTCCCTGTCATAAGTCCAATCATTTGCGTTGATGTTCACGATAGAGTAAATTTATATCTAAAGGTCAGTCGAGCGAGAACCCGAAGCCCGACACTCCAAGCCTAAAACCGCGACCGAGGGGAGCACCGATGCTATACCGACAGATGGAGTGTTTCCTGGCGGTGGCGCGGCTCGGGAACGTGAGCCGGGCGGCGGAGGAGATGTTTCTAACGCAGCCGACGCTCACGGCGCGGTTGAAGGGGCTTGAGGAAGAGGTTGGGGATCAGCTTTTCGTGCGGACTAGCCGGGGGATGCGGCTTACGGAGGCTGGGCGGGAGTTCGTGGCGTATGCGGAGCGGTGCGTGGGGAGCTTCGAGGATGGGAAGCGGCGGTTGGCGGAGTTGCGGGGGGCTTCGGGGGGGCGTCTGGCGCTCGGAACCTCGCCGGGGGTTGGGACTTATGCGTTACCGGGGCTTCTGGAGCGGTTCGTGGCGGCTTATCCAGGGGTGACGGTCTCCGTTCGGACAGGGCATTCGGAGGAGATATTGGAGATGGTTTTGAAAGAGGAGGTGCAGTTGGGGTTGACTCGGGCGATGAGTCACCCGGAAGTCGAGAGCTTGACGTTGTACGACGACGAGTTGGTGTTGGTCGTGGATCCGGGGCATCGGTTCACGGCGAAAGGAGCCGTGGGGCTTGAGGAGATCGGGGAGGAAAACCTGATCCTGTTCGACAAAAACTCCAGCTACACGGAGCAGACCCACGCCCTGCTACGCAACGCAGGGCTCCGCGAGCTACGCACGATGGAGGTGGACAACATCGAGGCGGCCAAACGTATGGTCGAGCACCGGCTCGGCGTAGCCTTCCTGCCCCGCACGGCTGTCGTCCGCAGCGTGTCCTCCGGCAACCTCGTCCTCATCGACGTCGAGGAGGACCCGTCTCTCAGCCGTCCTATCGCCGCCCTAAAACGGCGGGACGTGCCGACCACCGGCCCTGTGGCGGCGTTCCTCGAAGTAGCGGAGAAGATGGACGAGCGGCGGGACCACACCCAGCTCTCACCAGCCCTGGCCGCCGAGTTCGAGAACCTGCAACTCATAGACCTGTTTACGTAAAGCGAATCGCGGAAGTCCCGAACCCTTCGCAAACCGCGCTTTCGTTTTTAGGCCTTCAGCGGTGGGTTTTTGGACCGGGTACGGGATGTCTAGCGGAGCATTGATTCACCCTGTTCGAGACACATTGTGGATGCCGGAGTTAGTTTCCTCCCCCACCGCCGCCTCCACCGTCGCCGCCACCTCCGCCTCCGCCGTCACCCCCGAACCAACCACCGTGGGAACCGCTATCAGAACCTCTGTTGCCGCCGTCGGGACTTCCGCCATCACCGTAGTATCCACCGTACCAGACATCGCCTGCGCGCCTTCTACCTCTTCGCTGCGAGAATGGTCTGCGGTAGGCGAACAAGAAGAACATCGCGAACATGAAGAAAAATGCCAACATAAAGACGATCCAGCCCGGTACTTGCAGATTCGAGAGCGAGTCAACAAGCACCCCAGTGCCGATCAAGGTGATCAGTGAGAAGATCAAAGCCCGGAGCGCGATGCGGATCATGCGTAAGTCCCCCCGTCCGTCGGTCCGTGAACCGGGGACAGTCTACCCGAATTGCAAACCCCGGTCATCGCCAGGGTCTCGGTAGCACCACGGAGCGGCAATTACTTCACAAGCCGTGGCTTCACAAGCCTTATACTAAGCGGGCAAAGCATATAAGACTAGCCAGGGGTGCGATCAGTGGATCCAAAAACAATCGTGGTGATGGAGGGCGATCAGACCGGCCAGGAGTTGCTGGAGGAGGCTCTCCGCGTGCTGGACCCGATGGTAACGGGTATAGAGTTGGAGTTCCGGCGCTTCGACCTATCGTTGGAGAACCGCCAGAAGACGGATAACGCGGTCGTCCACGAGGCGGCGGTGGCGATGAAGGAGTGCGGCTTCGGCATCAAGGCGGCCACCGTAACCCCGGAGAACAGCGGCGATGTCGGCTCGCCGAACGCCATCCTGCGGAAAGGCATAGACGGGACCGTCATCGTCCGCACGGGACGGCGCATACCAGGCGTCAACCCCGTCACGGGCGTTCACGCGCCGATCTCCGTAGTGCGGATGGCCGTAGACGATGCTTATGGGGCGGAGGAGTGGCGCGAGGGCGAGGGACTGGACGAGATGGCGTACCGGACCGAGAAGATCTCGCGGCGGGTGTGCCGCGGTGTCTCGGAGTTCGCGTTTATCCAGGCGCGTAAGATGCGGGCGAAGGTCTTCGGCGGGCCGAAATACACCGTCTCCCCCATCTACGAGGGAATGCTCAAGGAGGAGATGGATCGCGCCGCCGAGAACAGCCGCGACGTCCGCTACGACCCGCAGCTAATAGACGCGACCTACGCTCTGCTGTTGACGACCTTCGGCGAGCCGCTCGTGATCCCAACGCTAAACCGCGACGGCGACTGCATCTCGGACCTAGTGATGCAGATGTTCGGCTCCATCGCCGGGGCCGAATCCCTGCTCATAGCCCTCGACGAGGACGAACACCCCGAGACCGTCATGGCTGAAGCCCCGCACGGCACCGCGCCCAGCCTCGAAGGCAAGAACGTGGCGAACCCGATGGCGATGATTCTGGCCGGAGCGGCGCTATTGACCTTCTTTCACGAGGAGGAAGCCAGCCGGGTATCGCGGGCCATCTACGAGGCGACCTTCGAGAGTATCCTGGATGGCGTCAAGACCGCGGACCTCGGAGGGGCGACCGGCACGACGGAGTTTACCGACGAGATCATACGGCACGTCCGAACCAAGCTGGAGGTCTGGAGCGCCCTTGCTTAAACGAAAGAGCCGCGTCGAGTTCGAGATCCCCGCCGGAACCTTCCGGGTCATCGGCCTGGCCGCCCTAAGCGGCGTACGCTCGATGGCGGGTCCAGCGTTCCTCAGCCGGGCGATCCGGCGCGGGGATGTAGAGAACCTCTTGAACACACCGTTCGCGGCACTGGGATCAGAAAAGGTCTCGGCATTACTCCAGACGCTGTTGGTGGGCGAGATGATCGGGGACAAGACCTCGTTCGTGCCGGCGCGTGTTTCGGCCCCCGCGCTGTTCGGTCGCGCCCTCTCCGGCGCTCTGGTGGGATCGGCGCTGTTCGTCTCCCGCAACCATCGGGGTGACGCTGGCGCGTTGCTCGGTACGCTGTCCGCCCTCGCCGGGGTCTACGCCGCCGACCGCCTCCGTAAAGGATCGGCGCAGAGGCTCGGCGTCCCGGACGCAGTTTTCGGTCACCTCGAAGACGCCCTCGTACTCTCCGTCGGCTCGCGCCTGCTAAAAAGAACCCGCTCCTAGTGCTCCACCCGGAGCATATTGAGCCGCGAGGCTTAGAACCCGAACCGGCTCAGGATGCTCCGCACCGAGTCCGGGTAGCCACCACCGAAGTAGTAGGTATGCACCAATAGCGGGTACAGGTTGTAGAGGTCGTGGCGGGTCTCGAAGAATGCGGCGCTGATCGGTCGGATCTCCGCGTACCGCTCGAAGAACGCGGTGCCGAAAGAGTTGAACATGCTGATGAAGGCCAGTTCGATCTCGGGGTCCGCGTAGTAGATCGCCGGGTCGAAAAAAGCGGATATGCGGTTACCGTTAGCCAAAACGTTCCCGCGCCACACGTCCCCATGAATCAGCGCCGGTGGGTTGAGTTCGTCGATAAAGTCTTCCAACCGCCCCGCCAGCCGTTCTATCCGGCGCAAGTCCTCCAGCGGCAGACGACCCGCTTTGTGCGCGATCTCCGCAATGTAGAGCAGGCGCTGGTCGCGGAAGAGATCCAGCCAGCTCTCCGTCCACGGGTTCGGCTGATTGAGGCTCCCGATCAGGGTATCCCGCTCGTGACCATAAGCCGCACCACCGATGCCGTGCAATCCAGCCAGCAACTCCGCCGCGTGATGCTCGGCACCTTCGGAGAACTCGTTCGTCCCCTCGATAAACTCCATCAACAACAGCGTCTCCGAGCCGTGATGCACCTCTGGGACGGGAAGCTCGCTATTCTCGCGCAGGTAGCGCAGCATGTACGATTCGCGCTCCAGGTGCGACTCGCCCTCCCGGTCAACCTTCGCCACCAGCGGTGTTCCATCGACAAGCTCCACGCGGTACACCTCGCCGATACAGCCGCCACCCAGCGGACGCGCGCTCGTTAGCCGCTCCCCCAGGTACGCCTGCACACCTTCGGCGATGATCCTCTCAGCCACCGCTGCCGAACCGCCGCCGGATGTCTTCCAGGAGGCCTTCCGATGCTTCCTCCACCAGGTCGAGCACGTGATCGAAGCCCTCAGAGCCGCCGTAGTAGGGGTCGGGTACCTCGCGCTCCGGGGAGTCGGTGGCGAAATCGAGGAAAGGACGGACGACGGCGCTCCCCCGGCAGAGCGCCGCAACCGTCCGGTAGTTCTCTTCATCCATCGTGAGGACGTAATCGAAGTTCTCGCAGTCCTCGGGTCGGATCTGGCACGCCCGCTGGGAGCTTATGTCCAGGCCCCGGACCCCGGCGCTCCTCTGTCCCCTCTCGTCCGGCGACCGTCCCACGTGCCAGTGGCCGGTGCCGGCGGAGTCTACCTCCACCTCCCCTTCCAGTCCCTCGCGGCGCAGCACTTCCTCGAAGACGCCCTGCGCCAGCGGCGAGCGGCAGATGTTTCCCATGCAGACGAAAAGAACGCGAACCACGGGGATGATTCTAGTACTTCGCCACTATGATCGTGGTGGGTAAAGTCGCTTCAGCTTCTCCCGAGCGTCTGGAGCGGTGAAACGCCAATCCACTGTCGCCTCCTCTTCGTTTCGCTTCCTTTCCCACGCCCCGCTCTCCCTCTTCAGCGTTCCCTCGTCCGGGATGCGGCGACTCAGGCACTGTCGCGAGAGCACCGACAACTCTATCTCCACCTGGTTGAGCCAGGAGGCGTGCTTGGGTGTGTGGTGGAACTCCAGACGGCGCAGCACACGCCGCGCCTCCTCCGGCTCGAACGCCTTGTAGAGCGAGGCCGGAGTGTGGGTGTTGAGATTGTCCAGAACCACCCGCACCTTCCTGGCCTCGGGATAATGCTCCTCGGCCAAACGCCTCATGGCATGGGCGAAATCCACCGCCGTGCGTCGCTCGGTGACATCCACATGGCGCCACCACGCCTTCGGCTCGAAGAAGGCGAAGACGTTGACCATGCCCCCGCGCTCGTACTCGTAGTCGTGGCGCGCCACCCGGTCGGGCTTGGCGGGTACGGGAGCGCGCTTCTCGGCGACCATCTGGTAGGGCGTCTCGTCGAAGCAGACTACCGGACGCTTCGGATCGTAAGGCTCCTCGTAGAGATCGAGCACGTCCTCCATGCGCCAGACGAACTCGGCGCTCGGGGGCTCGGGGATGCACCATTGCTTCTTCAACCACGGTTTGAGATCCCCCTTTTGAGCGTACGTCTTACCGTTTCATCGCTTATCTCATCGACCACATCAAGCTCCACGAGCCTGTTCGCGAGCATCCTCATACTCCACTCTCCTCTTCCCTCGGGAGTGTCCGAGCAGGCCAGCGCCATAAGAAAGGCTTCCTGGCGCCCATCGAGCTTGCGCGCCGCTCCCGGCCTCGGCCTCTCAGAAAGCGCAGCCTCCAAACCCTCCTCCACAAAGCGCCTTCTCACCCGCTCGACGGTAGTGACCGCGGCGCCGAGAAAAGAGGCTATCTCCTTGTCGATGCGCCCCTCATCGGCCAAAAGCAGTATTCGAGCCCGGCGTATTCTGCGGGCGCCGCTCTTTCCTTTGGTGGTCAACTGCTCCAACCGGTCCCTCTCGCGTTCATCGAGATCCACCACGTACTTCTTCACGGTTTTCTCCTTCCAGATCCGTCTCGGAAGGAGACTACCCACTTTATTTACTGTGGAGACGCACTAGGGCAACGCCCGGTCTCTTTCAGACCGTGTCACGAATCCTATCCGCCGAATCCTGCCTCGCGGGCGCGAATGACGGCCTGGGAACGGTCGGCTACCTGCAGCTTGGTGTAGATGTTGGAGACGTGGTTGCGTACCGTCTTGAGGCTGAGGCAGAGCCCTTCGGCGATCTCCTGGTTGCCATGACCTTGCGCTATGAGAACCAGGATCTCCTCCTCGCGCCCGGTTAGCTCGGGGAACGCTTTCGGCGGTGCGACGGGTCTATCGGCGGAGAAGAAGTCCATGAGCCTGTGGGCGACGCCGGGACTGAACATCGCACCTCCGCTCGCGACGGCCCGGATGGCGGATAGTACCTCGGCCTGGCTGGTATCCTTGAGCAGGTAGCCGCGAGCGCCGGCGCGCATCGCGGCGAAGACCGAGTCGTCGTCCTCGAACATGGTGACGATGAGAACGCCGATGTGAGGGCTCGCGCTTACGATCTCGCGCGTGGCCTCTATGCCGTTGATCCCCGGCATCTTGACGTCCATTAGGATTACGTCCGGCTGCAACGCTTCCGCACACTCGATGGCCTCTTCACCGCTCTCCGCCTCGCCTACCACGTCGGTGTCCTCCATCGAGTCCAGAAGCCCGTGCATCCCGTCTCGGAAGAGTGGGTGGTCATCGGCTATGAGGATGCGAATAGACTCCACGTTCATACCTCCTGATGCTGATCGGGTAACAGGTAGGGCAGCCGCGCGCTCACCCGGACACCGCCTTCGGGCCGTGACTCCACGACACACGTCCCGCCAAGCTCTTCGGCGCGCTCCCGCATGGAATGGAGACCAACGCCCGTCCCCCGCTTTTCACTTATGCCCCGGCCATCGTCCATGACCTCCAGGCAAAACACGTTCGCCATCTCATCGAGCGAGATCCTGACGTCGCAGGTGTGTGCGCCGGCGTGCCGCACGACGTTGGTCACGGCCTCCTGGGCGATCCGGTAGGCCGCTACTTCGATGGCGGCCGGCAGCTGCGGCAGACTCTCCGGCGCATGCACGGAGATGTTCAGACCGTTCTGTTCATACTGGGCCGTGCCCTCCCGCAAAGCTGGAACGAGGCCGAGCTCGTCGAGCGCGGGCGGGCGCAGGTCGTAGACCGCGCGTCGGACGTCGGCGATGGCGTCCCGGGTACGCTCCGTGATGTCGGTCAGCAGGGCATCGGCGGCCGGGTCGTGGGACAGTCTGTTGCGGGCGGTCTCCAGTTTGAGCATGAGCGCGGCGAGCTGCGGGCCGACGCCGTCGTGCAGGTCGCGCCGCAAGCGGCGTCGCTCCTCCTCGTGCGCGGTGACCAGCCGCTCGCGGGAGTGCTGCAGGGCTTCGGAGAGCCGGACTGCATCCTCGGTCATACGAGCGGCGTGCACCGCGACGCCGACCTGCCAGGCGAGATCGTTCAGCAGCCGCCGGTCCATGAGTGAGAGGGTCTCGCCGCCGGCGCGCGGTGCCAGGACAAGACGTCCGACGGACTCGCCCCCGTAGACGAGAGGCAGCCGGAACGGCTCGTCGACGGGGCCGCCCGTGGACGCCGCCACCTCGAACGCGCCGTCCTGTTCGAGTTCGATGGCCACATACGGTAGATTCAACGCCTCGGCGACGGCCCTGACGGCGGTGGAGAGCACGGCATCCGGGGCGAGCGTGGCCTCCAGGCGCTGGCCGAGCTGGGAGAGCACTCGGTACGGGTCCTCTCGCTTACCATACATCAGGTGGTTTACGGCGCGCTGCAGGCGGTCTCTCAGCGGCGCGAAGAGGACCGCGACCAGACCCGTGGCGAAGAGCGAGACCGCAAAGTTGCCGCCGGAGTGCACCAGCGCCCCCACACCCACAACCACCAGCACGTAGAGCCCGATCACGCACGCGGTCAGTGCACCATAGACCAGCGTCCGTTGCAGGATGAATTTGACGTCGAATAAATGGTAGCGCTGCATAGCGACCGCCAGAGCGACGGGCATCGGCAGCGCAAGCAGCCAGAACACGGGCACGGCGAAGAGGTCGTATAGTGCCCGTGCGGAGCCCGATCCCGGGAGGAATACATCCGGTATGTACACGATACCGTAGCCTGCGCATGCCGCGGCGACGACCAGCACTACCCACTTGGTCATGACGCGTTGCAATGGTGGCGCCTGGCGGTAGCGAATGGCCTGCACAAGCAGGCCAAGTCCCCACCCGAGCAGGAGCAGGAGCAGGAACGCGGGGAATGTCGCCTCGAACGGGTCGATGAGGCTGAACCACGCGCCGGGAAATATTCCCCAAGCCAGGCAGTAGAGGAGCCAGACGACGGCGCTCACGCGGGTCCAGCCAGGTACGAACCGGCCGTCCGGGAAGAGCAGGAAGAACATGACCGCCAGTAGCACGCCCGCGGCCTGCGTCAGGTCCGCGACGATCTGCGGAACGGAGGGTAACTGGAGGGCATCGAGCGTAGGCGTCACCCACACCGGATAGAACACGAATACCGCTGAGAAAAACAGGGCACGCCAACCGGTCTGGTTGCGCCAGACTATCGCCAGGGAAGTCAGCACGAGGGAGAGTACGAAGATAATCTCCAGGAATAGCGCGCCCAGAGCATAGTACGTCCCGCTCGCGAGGAAGCCTTGCAGAGCGCCATATCCAGGCCCCAGCTCCTCCGAGAGCCGGCGAGCCATCTCGGCCAGCTCCTGGTATCTCGCCGGTATCGATAGTACGAACAGGAGCAGCGGCAGCCCGATCAACAAACGCCACCCCAGGAGCAAGGCGCCGGGAGAGCGCAACGTGGTGGGCGGTACGGTGTCAGGGCCCATGGCTATCTCCATGGATAGAGCGCCAGGCCAACCGAGCCGATCGCCTATTTCTCTCAGAGGGTGTCTGAGAAGGGTTCAGGCGGTCCCTTTCGCGAGCCTACGTACCATCAATCTGACCATCGCCACATAGATTAGAGCTTCCGTAGTCTCAGCTAAGAACTCGTAATCTCTGCT